>JAKMFF010000294.1 GCA_022425585.1 Candidatus Poseidoniaceae archaeon | reverse complement strand
ATCCTTGGATTGGTAATCTGTTTGAGCCATATTATTTTCAGTTATATCATCGGCATCTGCTACTTGTGAGAATGGATATTGGTAGCCACCCTCTGACTTATTTCTAACTACTAACAGGGCTCCAATGACTCCTATTATCAGTATAGCTATCACGATGTACATGAATCCTCCACCGCTTTCTTCAGCTTCAGCCTCAGACCTTGTTTCATCAAGTGGATAAGCATCTAATCTGTCGGTAATCCCATCTCCGTCTGTATCAACCGACTCATTACCGTCAAATGGGAATGCATCAAAGTAATCATTGACACCGTCGCCATCCGAGTCTAATTGGATTAGACTACATCCATTATCATCTGTGATATTGTTTAATGGTGTGTTGCTACAATCGTCTTCCGCATTAAAATAACCATCTTGATCATCATCTTTTTGATATTCAGAACAACCATTTTGGTCAACAGACTCTCCAGCCGTTGTGTCAAAGCATAAGTCATCGGAGTTCCAAATTGAATCCATATCCTCATCGAGTTGTGAGTCTGAACAACCAACAGAATTTGGTTGCTCTCCGTTTTGTGTTGCCGGACATATGTCAATAGTATTGTCAATCATGTCATTATCATCATCATATTGTATCGGTGAACAGCCAGCAGCATCAACATCAAAATCACCATCTCCATTCAAGTCGGTAAGTATTGTATTGGCACACAAGTCTTGGTTGTCAAATACACCATCTAAGTCAGTGTCGGTTTGCGATGGTGAACAACCGTTATTGTTGGCTGTTTCACTGGTTGGAGTATTTGGACAAGAATCAATATTATCGTTTAACCCATCCATGTCGGTGTCTCTTTGGTCAGCAGCACAGCCAAATCCATTGATTGGAACGTTTGGTGATGTTGATGGACATTGATCTAATTCATCATTAATACCGTCATCATCTGTGTCAAGTTGACTTGCAGAGCAACCTGCAGAATCAATTGCATTGCCTAGTGGAGTTGCAGGACATAAGTCATACTGATTGACTACTCCGTCATTATCATCATCAAGTTGAGTTGCAGAACAACCATTAGAGTCAACAAATTCCCCTGCAGGTGTATTTGGACAGGCATCTTGATTGTCAGGAATCATGTCTTGGTCTTCATCTGTCTGAGATGTTGAGCATCCATTACTATCAACAGTTTCGCCAAATGGTGTGCCTGGGCATAAGTCAGGATTATTACCATTTGCGTTATCACCTAGACCGTCATAATCAGAATCCTGCCATTGAGTGTTATCGTTAGGGAATTTATCTGGATTGTTACCATTTTGGTTATCTCCGTAACCATCTTGGTCAGTATCTATCCATTGAGTGCCGTCATTAGGGAATGCATCAGGGTTATTGGCTGGTGCTGGATTATCACCATATCCATCATTATCAGAATCAAACCACTGCGTTACATCATTAACAAATCTGTCAGCATTAGATCCACCTTGATTATCTCCATAACCATCACCGTCTGCGTCCGCCCACTGTGTTCCATCATTAGGGAATGCGTCTGGATTATTTGCTGGTGATGGGTTATCGCCAAATCCATCTCCATCAGTATCTAGCCATTGGGTTGAATCAAATGGGAATGCATCTCCGGCGGTACCAATTGGATTATCTCCATAGCCATCACCGTCTGAGTCGGTCCATTGGGATGAGTCATTTGGCCACAAATCCGGGTTGTTACCGTTTGCATTATCGCCGTAACCATCACCGTCTGAATCATGCCACTGGGTTGGGTCGTATGGGAACTGATCTGGTGAAATACCTGCGGCATTATCGCCATACCCGTCCCCGTCTATGTCACTCCATTGCGTACTATCGGTAGGGAACGAGTCAGGATTATTGCCCGCAGGGTTGTCACCAAATCCATCTCCATCAGTATCTAGCCATTGTGTGTCATCATAGGGGAAATCATCAACAGAATCATTGTAGCCGTCACTGTCAGAATCCTTCTGCTCTAGTGCACAACCATTGGCATCCACCATGCTTGAAATTTGGGTATTTGGACAGAGGTCATATTCGTTGGCGACACCATCATTATCATCATCAAAGATATATTGTAGACAAACATAATCTCCAACCAATTGTATCATATTTACATCATATAGTTCTGAATATAAACAATATTGTCCTGATGTAGATGGTGTGGTGTAGTAGAAAGTACCAAACGAGGTATTTTGCGTAGTGGCAGTGTATGCATCCACAGTTGAATAATCGATATCAGCACCACCTGAATCCTCAACTCTAAACTGCTGGTAGTAGGTTTGGCCAATCACTAAGTCAAGTCCTTCTGAGGTGAAATCGTTATTTGTTGCAGTCAAGCTGAAAGAATAATTGGTAATCACCGCTGAAGGTAACTGAGGGATGAATTCATCTTCATGCGCACCCAAGTAACCCACGCCAGAGAATAAATCTGTTTGTGTCCCTAATTGAGATATGGCTGCATAGAAGGCGTGGTTATTTGCTGTGGTAGGATTTGACCAATTTACTTGCCATGAATCAGTGTTTGCTGTAGCTGTGAAGTTAGTGAAATTTTCATCAACCAATGATGAATTAAAAGCATCAGTAATAGTTTGGCCAGCTATAATTAAGTCCTCGAACATGTCGATGTCAATGGTGATCCAGTGTATCGTATACTGATCTCCAGGGGTCATATTACTAGCAAATATATCTCCAGTAGTTGATGAGGTAGTTGCAACTACTAATCTTTCAAGGTAAATGAAATCTTCACCTGATGCAAGAGCTACAGATTGGCTATCATAGAGGTTTGCGGTAACTGAATATGCTCCTTCTATAGTACCTGTTGTGATAGTGTGGTTTACTGTTTCAGTGGTAGTTGTCGCAACAAATGTGTAAGGGCCTTGTGTTGATTGGTTGGTAACTGTTGCATTGATGCTATTCTCAAAAGATTGGACATAGTCATACTCATACGTGTCGCCTACTATAAGTCCCGAAATCTCAAGTGTGATGTTGGTTAAATTGTTCATTACCACATCGATTTCTTGGAAAGTTTGACCTCCTCCAGGGTTATCTGTGGAGATTTCAACATCATAGTTATTTGAAATAGCACCTGTCGACCCGAAACTTGAGAAATGATAGACGACAAAGTAAGCAGTAAAATTGGAGTTTGCAGTATATTCGGCTGCCTCATTATCAGAAGATGACGACATTGAGGCAAAGTTGTTGAAACTTAAACTACTTCCAGATGAATCTTCTAACCT
>JAKMFF010000260.1 GCA_022425585.1 Candidatus Poseidoniaceae archaeon | reverse complement strand
CTTATCTTCCTTTGTTGCAGGTTTCTTAGCAGACTTAGTAGTTTTTTTTGCTTTGGAAGCAGGTTTCTTTTCTGCTTTAGGAGGTTTCGTTTCTACTGGTTTTGCAGGTTCAGCAACTTTTGCCACTTCAGGGGTTGGTTCAGGGGCTTGTTGCCTTGCATTAGCGATTTCTAATTCTCTTGCCGCAATCTCTTCAGTAGAACGACCGGTTTGTGCTGCTAGGCTTCTTCTACGGTCTTCTCTTGCTTTGCGCTCTAATTGCTTGTGTCTTGCCTTTTCGATGTTTTGTAACATGTACATTGCATCATGTTCTAGCAGCGGAGAGTCTGAAATCAAAGTGATGTCTAGCCAACCACCCTCTTCGACAATAAATTCAGCAAGAGGTTCAAAATTAAGGTCTGATTTCTTTATTTGAGTATAGTGCATTGCGTTACCGGTTCGGTGCTCTACACCTGAAAAGTGGCAATAAAATTCCTTTGTCCCAATGGATTCTCTAACTTGGTCAAACATTTCCCCATAATCTTCCGAGGTTCTCATGCTGCCATGTCCTCTAGAGTGAATGTGAGCAATGTTGAGGACAGGAACTGTTCCTTCAACGTGATTTACCACCTCTAAGACTTCTTCTAGGCTGCCCCATAATTCTTGTCTTCCAGAAGTTTCAATGCCGATCTTTGATGGAGTTCCATCTTTAAGCCATGGAAACACCGGATATATGTCTTCATCATCATGCCAAATCTCGTGGACTCTTTCGACAATTCCGGCAAAAATATTGGCCAACTGTTCGTTAGCCTGTACGCCTCGGCCCATGTCACCGTAGTGGCCTGCGTGGAGAGTAATGTGTCTTGCATTGATTGTTTTAGCAGCCTGTAGAGTTGATTCTATTTTTGTTAACGAACGCCCTCTTTCGACTTTATCGCCTAGTAGTTCAGAGTAGTATGGTCCGTGAATATTCATTTCAAATTCAGTTTTGTTGGCCAAAACACCTGCTTGCCAGTACTGTTCAAAGTGTTGTGGAGCAATCATGCGCACAGTTTGAACTTCCATTGTCTCTAATCCAAGTGAGATGATGTCGTCCATTCCCTCGACGATGGTTCTTCCTTTGCATGACAAGGGAATTCCAGCAGGTCCTAATTTAATTGGCATACATCCCACTCCCGCAGTTACAGGCCAAGGGTCACCCTATGATAACACCTTTCTGTTAAATGATTAGAAAAAACCTCAATTCTGTTGTTTTTTTTTGTTGTGATGATATGCGACACTTCATCAATGAGTTGCTCAACCCAGCATCCATGGGCAATTCCATAGAAGCGGCGATTGAAGCATTTGCAAAAGGCATGCCAGTTTGTCTTTTTGACTCGGAAAAGCGAGAAGGTGAAACAGATTTACTATTTGCCGCAGAGTATGCAAAACCAGAAACAATGCGTCAATTGAGAAAAGATTGTGGTGGTCTGTTATTCCTCGCTATCGGAGATGAGGTTGGCGAGCGTTTTGAACTACCTTTCCTGCAAGACCTTCACACCAACCAAGCGCTAACCAATGAATATGCAGTGTTATCTCATCTGGTGACAAATGACCTAAGATATGACGCTAGGTCAGCATTTACACTTTCGCTGAACCACCGAGAAACATATACCGGTATCACCGACAAGGATAGAGCATTAACTACCCGCAGATTTGCCGAATTAACCAAGGAAATATTCTCTAGTAATATTGATACGAAAGCTGCTAAACAATTACTTGGTAAAGAATTCCGTACTCCAGGTCACATACCTGTGTGTCGAGAAACCGCAGGAGGTTTACTCAGAAGGCAAGGTCATACTGAATTGGCAGTAGGATTAGCAAGACTATCCAATGTGACACCAGTTGTCATCGGTGCAGAAATGTTGGAACCAGATGGAGATCATGCACTTTCGGTAAGTGAGGCAAGAATTTGGGCAGAGCAAAGGGGCATTCCTTTCCTCGAAGGTGCAGAAATCATCAGCGCAATTCACCAAGCGGAATAATCGGTAATATCATCAGTAGTGGGTTACTGGACTAAATGGGAGAGAATCCAATGAAGGTTATGGCAGTTGGAGTTTTTGACCTACTTCATGCCGGTCATTTGCATTACCTTGAACAAGCCAAAAGCCTAGGTACCCACCTTACGGTTGTAGTTGCTCATGATGATACAGTTAGAATCCGAAAACATGAACCAGTAACCAACCACGACCTTCGTAGAAGAATGGTGGAAGGTTTGAAACCAGTCGATGAGGCAATTGTTGGTAATTCACCCGACGTTTCCATCTTTGAAATTCTGCCGATTGTCAATCCAGATGTCATTGCTCTAGGGTATGATCAAGAACATGCTGAGGATTCAATAAAACAAAAACTAGCTCAACTAGGGTATCAAAATATCAAAGTCACAAGGGTTGAAGGTTTGACTGATGACCTTGATGGCACTAGGAAAATAATTGCTAGAATTTTACAATTATCACAAAATCAGGACTGAGGTTGTAACATGTTTACTGGAATAATACAGGGAGTTGCCGAAATTGTTTCAGTTAGTGAATCTAACACAGTGACCTCAGTCAGTATTAACTTACCTAATGTCGAGGCTTTACAAATTGGTGCTAGTGTAGCAATCAATGGGGTATGTTTGACAGTTGTTTCCATTAATGGAGGGGAAGTCAAGTTTGATATAATTACTGAGACGTTAAATCGGACAAATTTAGGAGACTTGTCCGTTGGAAGCCTGGTAAATATTGAACGTTCACTGAAATTTGGTGATGAAATAGGCGGCCACATATTATCGGGTCACATAATGGCAACTGGAATCATTAGTTCTAGAGCCCAATCAGGAGATCAAATGACCTTTAGTATTCTAGCATCGCCATCCACTCACAAGTATCTGACAGAGAAAGGCTACATCGCTATTGACGGGATTTCATTGACAGTTGGAAAAGTTGAGAATGGGATATTCCATCTTCATATAATTCCTGAAACCCTTCGTCTTACCACTCTTGGTTCGAAACAAATTGGTGATGTAGTAAATTTAGAAATTGATAGTAATACTCAACTAATCGTCGAAACAATCGAGCGATTGATGAAGGACAGAGGTGTTGAATAATGGGAATAGTTGCTGTTTGTGGTTCATATCACAAAGCTGAGATTGAAATGATGTTAGATTATGCTAAAGAAGAAGCTGCTATGCATTCTCTAGAGATTAGTGAAATCGTGTGGGTACCGGGTTCAATGGAAGTGCCCCTAGCACTAAAACGAGCACTAACACAGAATACTGAACTTGAAGGTGCAATCTGTTTAGGTATTATAGAAAAGGGTGAAACCCAACACGGCGCAGCAATGGGTCACGGCGTTATTCAAACAATTATTGAACTGCAACTTGAATTTAACAAACCAATTGGCCTAGGAATTATTGGTCCTGGCGCGGAGGAGCGTCACATTGAACCAAGATTAGAGCCTCATGCTAGAGCCGCAGTCAATGCTGTGGTTACTATGAATAATTTGTAGAACGTCTGGCTAAATTATAATTTTGCGATGTAAAGATTCAATAGGTGCTTATTGCCTATTTGACTTGTCGGTGAGATAATGAGTGAGGTTAGGAATGTAGTAATTATTGGTTCGGGGCCAGCAGGTTATACTGCAGGGCTATATTCTGCTAGAGCCATGCTCGACCCTTTGATGTTCGCCGGTTACATGTCTGGTGGGCAACTCATGTTGACTTCTGATATCGAAAACTTTCCGGGCTACCCAGAGGGTATTGGCGGTCCTGAAATGATGATGGAATTGCGTTCTCAAGCCGAAAGGTTTGGTTTGGAGGTGCAAGACCGCAATGTAGAATCCGTTGATTTGTCTAAGCGACCTTACAAGGTAACTGTTGAAGGAGAAGAATTTCTAACTCACAGTATCATTATTTCAACAGGTGCAGAATCAATATGGCTTAATGCTCCTGGGGAAGCGGAACAAAAAGGTCGAGGAATCTCAACTTGCGCTACTTGTGATGGTGCATTTTTCAAAAATGAAGAGGTTTTGGTAATTGGTGGTGGCGATTCAGCCTGCGAAGAGGCTACCTTCTTGACCAGATTTGCATCTAAAGTAACACTGATTCACCGCCGTGATGTATTCAAAGCCAGTACCATAATGTATGAGAGAGCTGCCAATAATGATAAAATCGAAATTAAGACGTTTAGTCAAGTAAAAGAATGGAAGGCTGATGAAAACGGTTTAACAGGCGCAATACTTGAAGATCCAAGAGATGGTTCACTAGAAGAAATCAGTGCTACTGGTGCCTTTATTGCGATTGGCCACAAACCGATAACGGCTTTCCTTGGAGAACAAATTGAAACAGATGAGAACGGATATATCGTCCACAAACAACACACTATGACTTCTGTTGACGGAGTATTTGCCGCAGGAGACGTAGTCGATACCAGGTATAAACAAGCAATTACTGCTGCTGGAATGGGCTGCCAGGCAGCCATGGATGCAGAAAAATGGCTGGAAGAATATGTTCATTGAACAACCTTCTAATTGATGAATCAGAGTTTCCTCGGCTAAGCATGGTCGACTTGCAGAGATATGCTAGACATATTTCCTTACCCAGTGTTGGCCATGCGGGGCAAGAAAAAATATCTCAATCAAAGGTGTTGGTTATTGGGGCTGGAGGCCTTGGTAGTCCGGTTATACTTTACCTAGCTGCTGCTGGTGTTGGTAAAATTGGTATAATTGATGACGATAATATTGAACTCTCTAATCTTCAAAGACAAGTAATTCATGCTGAATCCAAACTCGGTCAAAGTAAGGCAGAATCGGCAAAAAACAGAATCTTGGAATTGAACCCAACTATCAAGGTTGAGTTTTGGAATCAAAGGCTGACTCCTGATAATGCTAAAGAAATATTTTCTGATTATGACATCGTTGTAGAC
>JAKMFF010000252.1 GCA_022425585.1 Candidatus Poseidoniaceae archaeon | reverse complement strand
ACTGTCATTCCAAGCACTATCACCCCAATTATCACCATACCCATCACCATCTAAATCACTCCATTGAGTGGCAATAGTAACAAATGTATCCGGTGTTGTACCATTAGGGTTATCGCCATATCCATCATCATCTAAATCACTCCATTGTGTAGGGTTATAGGGGAATGCATCAAGAATATCGAGATAATTATCTAGATCTGAATCGGCGAAATTATTCAGATACGGGAATGGGTCTGCATTATTTCCAATGCCATCACCATCAGAGTCTTCAGATTCGAGTGGATTATTTGGAAATGCGTCGCTGTTATCACCAAAGCCATCGCCATCGGTGTCTGTGGCTTCATTAGCATCTAATGGGAATGCATCACTATTGTCACCAACGCCGTCACCATCCAAGTCCATAGTTTCTGTTGCATCTTGCGGGAATGTATCGCTATTATCACCAACACCATCGCCGTCTGAATCTAAAGTCTCAATTGGATTATTCGGGAAAGCATCGCCGTTATCTCCTACTCCGTCATCATCACTATCTGCTGATTCCGTTTCATCTTGAGGGAATGCGTCACTGTTATCGCCCACTCCATCACCATCAGTGTCAACAGTTTCATCGGCATTATTAGGTAAGTCATCTGCATTATCCCCTACACCATCACCATCACTATCCGCAGATTCTGTAGGGTCGGTTGGAGCCCAATCAGAATTATCTCCTACTCCATCACCATCGGTGTCTGTTGTTTCGGTAGCATCATCTGGGAATGCATCTGCATTATCGCCCACTCCATCACCATCGGAATCTAAACCTTCGGATGAGTCATTAGGGAATGGGTCACTGTTATCGCCGATACCATCGCCGTCTGAATCAATTGTTTCGGTAGCATCGAGTGGGAATGCATCTGCATTATCGCCCACTCCATCGCCATCACTGTCTACTGATTCAGCTGGGTCGCTAGGTGCCCAATCGGAATTATCGCCAACTCCATCGCCATCAGTATCTACAGTTTCATTGGCATTGTTAGGAAACTGGTCAGCATTATCACCTACTCCGTCTCCATCTGAATCAATATGCTCTGAAGCATCATTAGGAAACTCATCTGTTGAATCACTATATCCATCACCATCGCTATCAGGACAGCCCACTTCACCAAGAGTAGAGGTTCCTGCTGTGTATGGGCAGTTTTCCGAGGAATCGCTGTATCCATCTCCATCTGTATCTGGACAACCGACTAGTCCGATAGTAGAATTTCCAGAAGTATTTGGACAATCATCGTTAGCATTAGTTACTCCATCACTATCAGTATCATTTGGATCAATATATGTGAAATTTACATTAAGATCGTGAGAGTTTCCATCTTTGTCGATTAAAGTCAATGCTGCGTCACCTGCTGAAGAAGATGATGGACTAGATACAACTATCGTATTATCATTTAATACAGAACCTGTGACTGTTCCATGCATTCCAAATTCTATACTAACCTCTGATGTACTAACCAAGCCAGTTGACATTGTAGCATACTTCAAATGCTTGTTACCATAATCAGCATAAGCAGCATGAAGTTGATGATTATCATCTACAACCAAGGCATTCGAACGGCCAACATCATCGCCATTAGTACCATCAACTGTTAGAGTAGACCAAGAACCTGTACTGCTACGAGTTGAATAGAGAAGATCGTCAGTATTCGACTTCCAATGAAGAACGTGAGGCGTATCTAGGGCATCTAAGAATAACGAAGTATCGTCTCCAGAATCTCCTGTAATACTGCCTTGATTCCAAGCACTACCAGGATAACCTTCTGCATACTGAAGCCCATTTGAATTTTTCTGAATGATAAATATATCACCATCGGATTTTACTTTAGTTTGAGTATAATACCCTGGCGTATTGGTATTGGAATGCATGTATTTATCCCAAGTTCCACTTTCATTAGTTATGTAATTGAATCTGCTATTTCGATGGTCTCTGTATGCTACATGAACTGCATCGTTAGAGTCGATATCAATTGAAGGATAGCAGCCAATTAAATCAGTAGAGGTATCTAGATTTATTTTAGTCCAAGTAGTCCCATCATCATAAGCAAGAATAAGTCCACCACATACATAGGCAGGAGAACTAAATACAATATGGGCATGATTTTGTGAATCTACTGCAATTCCAGTGCCATATGAATCAGCGTTACTGGTTGTATAAGGTAAACTCCAACCTGAACCATTGTAGTATCTATAATGAAGATAATCTCCTGTTACCCAATGAGATACATGAAGATGGTCATTACTGTCTACGACCATTTCAATATCGCGATGATCTATTGAGCCACCAGGAGAAGTAATCACTGACCTTGTCCAAGATGTACCATCATATACGGCGTGCTTCAGTTGATGATTGTCATAGTTCCAGTAAACGATATGCACATCTCCATTGGATGCTGTAGCAATTGCTTGGTCTCCATAACCGCCTTGGATATAATCAACTGTGCTGGATGTCCATGAATGAGTTAATCCATCATCGGTTAGATTGTTGTATGCAAGACTAGAAAATCCCGTTCCAGTAATTGTAATCTGGTCTCCGCCAGTGATTGTTCCAGATGTTGGAGAGATTGAAGATTGAATCGAACCTGAAGATTGAATTCTATTTTCTACATCTTCAAGTAGAGTTGTTTGAGTCATCATCGGTGCAGCAGCCACTGTCATTAAAATTACAAAAACTAACCATACTCGCATGCTAATGCTACATATAGTAACTACAAAAACCTCATTGTAACACCATTGTTACTTATTACCCCTAATTTAGTTTCATCTACTAAAATTAGTTCATTCCCACTGTTTCCATGATTTATTGGAGTTGGCATCTCTGTACCACCAAACACCACTAGCTTGTGGCCATTCATACCATTCATATCCATCATCATGGACAACACCAACTGCATTTACAGGAGGTGCACTAACCGTTGATTGTTGAGGTGAATAATGTACAGGTTGGTTAGAAGAAAAGGCATCTAACTGGTCAGTCATGGCTAATTTCTCCTCAAGCAATTTACTGCGGTCTTCCGAGTCTATTGCTCCGGCTAATCCGAAGTATGCATCGCTGTGAGCAACACGATACAATTCACCCGAAGAAGATGAAAGTAAATCTTCGATCAATGTAAACAACTTCTCGCGGGTTTCTTTCTTAATTTCATTATTGGTATAGCGGCCTGTTAAATCTGATTTCAATTGATTTAATTCCTCGACCAATTCTTCTGGGTTACTGTGGTAGGCTTGTACAATAGATTGCAAATAAGTCAATTCATTACGCTCTTCCTTGGTGAGTTTGGAATTCTTGCGCAAGACTTGGACCCAGCGGAAAGTGTCTGGGAGAATTGCCGCTACTGCATTGGTTTGTAACAGGGTGAATAGTGCGAGTAATATTGCACCGATTCCCACTGTCGTAGTAACTGTTCCACTATCTCCAGAAAAGAACGATTCAAAGGCAGAATTAGATTCTTCTTCGTCTTGTGATTCATCGAGTTCACAACCCTGCGCGTCCACAATAGTGCCAGGTGAAGTTGCTGGACAATTATCCTCGATATCTGAAACCCCATCTCCATCGGTATCAACCGGTAATTCGGTTTCATTTGTCGCGTCAGTTTCGTTTGTCTCATCCTGTTCAAACAAGTCAGCAATACCGTTTCCATCAATATCTAAGCAACCAAAGTAACCATCTGCTGTTGAATTACCGGCACTATCTGGACAATAATCTGCTTGTAAAGCGCCAGTAATGAACACTCCAGTCCAGTTAGACATTCGACTCTCATTCCAATTAGAATCACCCCAGTTATCGCCGTAGCCATCGCCATCACTGTCTAACCACTGAGTTGCATCTAGTGGGAAATCATCCTCAGTATCTTCAACGCCATCACCATCAGCGTCAAGTTGCATAGCTGAGCAACCATTAGCGTCGACTGCTGCATTTTCCAGTGTGTTTGAGCAAAGATCGTTAACATCATTCACGCCATCACCATCAGTATCAACATCGGTTGTTTGACTAGCATCGTTAGGGTAAGCATCAGAATTGTCACCTACACCATCACCATCTGAATCTACAGTTTCACTAGCATCATTAGGGAATGCGTCGGAATTGTCACCTACACCATCACCATCAGAATCAAATCTTTCAAAAGCATTCATTGGGAAGGCGTCGCTATTATCGCCAACCCCATCACCATCAGAATCGGTAGTTTCGCCTGCGTCATTAGGAAAAGCGTCGCCGTTATCACCAACACCATCACCATCTGAATCTGATTGCTCGAAGGTATTTGATGGGAAGGCATCACTATTATCGCCAACACCATCACCATCACTATCCACCGTTTCACTAGCATCACTAGGGAAAGCATCAGCGTTATCACCTACACCATCACCATCGCTATCGGAATTTTCATTAGCATCACTCGGGAAAGCGTCACCTGAATTACTGTAACCATCTCCATCATCATCGGGGCAGCCAGTCAAATCTTGTGTTGAAGTACCCGCATCATTGGGACAATCATCGTTAGCATTGAGCACCCCATCGTTGTCTAAATCATCCTGAGAAATGAATTCAAAAGTAGAAGACAGTTGGTGTTCAATACCATCCTTGTCCCATAAAGAGAGGGTGATTGTGTCTGCTTGGCTGGCAACAGGTGTGTTAACTACTATTGTCGAATCATCGACTACCTCTCCGGTTGCATAGCCAAATTGACCGAATTGAACTGTTATCTCGTTAGTGACAGAAACACCGGAATTTTTGGTAGCATACCTGAGAACATTATTGGTATCATCACTATATGCAATGTGGATAATTCCCGTGTCATCGATAAATATTGAACTTGAATCACCTACACTGCCAGCGGTCTCTAAATTACTCACTTGCCAATCAGGTGAACTTGGATTCAATGTAGCATATTTCAAATCCCATCCTGCCCATGAATGATAAACGATGTGAGGGTCGCCCGCGACATCAATGGCGATTGCAGGATTGCGGCCTGTATTACCCCCCGAGTCAACAATGGTAGTAGTCCATTGACCATTTGGCGCACCGGTTGAATATCTCAAGTCTTCTTCTTTGCTATCGTAATGAGCGATGTGGAACTGTCCTTGATGATCCACAGCCATCGAAGAGTAATAACCAGGGTACAGGCTACTAGCTGGGTTTCCGAAATCTGCTGCATAGTCACTTGACCATGGTGAAACACCATTGCCAGTAACGAAATTTAATTTTGAAGAATCTCGATTTTGATATGCTATATTTATTTGGTCATCATCCTCTATTACTAGTGCCGAACTGCAACCGCGATTACTACCAGATTTAACAGTTTGAGAAGTCCAATCAACACCATCAAGCGATGCTAACATTAGCCCATTGCCACAAAAAGAGCCATATGCAGAATACGAAACATGTGGATTATTATTCGAATCAACTGCTATGCCAACGGGCCCTACTTTGCCGCTTGAAGATACTTGAGACCATGACCATGTAGTACCATCAAAATTCATGTAAATGATGTAATTGTTACCTGATGAGTACGCTGCGTGAAGATGATCGTTGTCATCAATTACCATGTGAGTATCCCAGCAGTACGAGCCTTCACAGCCCTTGATACTAGTCACAGACCATGAACTTCCATCATAAATACTGTGAATGAAATCGTAATTATCACCTGCAGCAGATACGATATGAACATGCCCGTTAGAATCTACCACTATGGAATTTTCTTGACCGGATTGGTCAGCATAGTTTGCCGTTGATTTTGCCCATTGATGGTTGATTCCATCATCTGTTATGTTAGAGAAAGCAAGATCAGAAAATCCACTACCCGTGATGGTGATTTCTTGACCACCACTAGTCCAGCCAGAACTAGGGGAAATTGTCGCTTGAATTGGGCTTGAATAACGCAAATTATCGCTTGATTCTTCCAATACCGAAGTTTCTGTCAACATTGGGGATGTCATAACGGCCAATAATATCGCAGTTACCAACCAAGTACGCATACATAATCCTGTTTGTTGAGTGTAAAATACCCTTTGGTAACAGTCGTGTAACCCAAATGACAAATAGAACAATGGCATGATTGTTATGATGACGAGTATTTGTAATCCAGCCTACGGCGGAGTTGATGACTTACTTGAACTGTTGACAAAATCAAAATCATTGCACATATTGATGGTTATGGATAGAAAAAACGAGCCCGTTCGGTTTTCAGATTTGAAAAAATTAGTCGACTCATCCTCGACCACAATTTCTCGACGATTAAAGGAACTAGAAGCCCATGGACTAGTTACTCGTAACGTGATTGGCGGCGCGGGAAATGTTTCTGAATATTCTATTACCAAAGACACAAAATCGCTCAGCCCAATTCTGCAATCATTGTTTGATTGGGTCGATAACCGGATTAAACAATAATCCATTGCAGCAATAACCAAATGTGGTTAATTTACCTCAACTTGGTCAAAATTTCTCAGTTGGTAGAACCTTAATTTTAGTGTCACATTTTGGACAAGTAAACTTGAATGGTGGTACACTGCCATCTGGTATTCCAAGTTTTGAGTTACATGCTGGACAAGTGACTTTGTGATCTTTATCCATTCGGCATTCATTCTTACCTAGAGTGTGTGCTTCAACCTCGTTAGTTTCTTGCTTTCTTTGAGCAGTGTTTGTATCATTGCTGGCAATAGAGCTTTGAGCTAGGGTGCTAAATCTCGGGCCTGGTTGCTGTCGATAAAGTAGAACCATAATGGCCAGAACTAGCACAATTATTACGATTGGAATGGTTGGTGATTGTTTAAATTCCTCAATAGTACTGAGTTCGTTTTTATTGTCACCAAGTCCATCACCGTTGACGTCTTCCCATTCTGTTACATCAAGCGGGAATTCATCATTACTGTCTTCCACGCCATCACCATCATCATCAGTGTCAGCATTGTCGCCTGTTCCGTCATTATCTGTATCAACAGATTCTGTTGAATCAAGTGGGAATTTATCGTCAGCATCGAGGACTAAATCATTATCATCATCGGTGTCCGCATTATCGCCAGTTCCATCACCATCAGTATCTACGGATTCGGTTGAATCACGTTGAAAAGCATCATTGCTATCTAAAACACCATCACCGTCATCATCAGTGTCAGCATTGTCGCCTGTTCCATCATTATCTAAATCAACAGATTCTGTTGAATCCAGTGGGAATGCATCATTGGTATCAGTAACACCATCACCATCGTCATCATTATCAGCATTATCCCCAGTTCCATCACCATCTGTGTCAATTGTTTCAGTAACATCTAGCGGGAACGCGTCATTGACATCAGAAACGCCATCACCGTCATCGTCGGTGTCAGCACCATCACCAGTTCCGTCGCCGTCTGTGTCAATTGTTTCAGTAACATCAAGTGGGAAAGCATCATTGGTATCAGCAACGCCGTCTCCGTCATCATCGGTGTCAGCACTATCGCCAGTTCCGTCACCATCTGTGTCGGTTGTTTCAGTAACATCTAGCGGGAAGGCATCATTGACATCAGAAACACCATCACCATCATCGTCAGTATCTGAATTGTCGCCAGTTCCATCACCATCTGTATCAACAGATTCTGCTGAATCAAGTGGGAAAGCATCATTGGTATCAGAAACTCCATCACCGTCATCATCGGTGTCAGCACTATCTCCAGTTCCATCACCGTCAGTGTCTACAGATTCTGTTGAATCAAGTGGGAAAAGATCGCTGATGTCAGAAACACCATCACCATCATCGTCGGTGTCAGCACTATCGCCAGTTCCATCACCATCTGTATCTACAGATTCTGTGGAATCAAGTGGGAAAGCATCATTGGTGTCAGAAACGCCATCACCGTCATCATCAGTGTCTGCATTATCGCCAGTTCCATCACCATCCGTATCTATTGTTTCTGTAACATCCAGTGGGAAAACATCATTGGTATCAGCAACACCATCACCATCATCATCAGTGTCAGCATTATCACCAGTTCCGTCATTATCAGTATCGACAGATTCTGTAGAATCTAGCGGGAAAGCGTCATTAACGTCGAGAACGAAATCATTATCGTCGTCTGTATCTGCATTATCGCCAGTTCCGTCATTATCGGTATCGACTGTTTCAGCTGCATCAAGTGGGAATTGGTCAATAAGATCGTACACACCATCACCATCATCATCATTATCAGCATTATCACCGGTACCATCGTTATCGGTATCAACAGATTCTGTTGAATCGAGTGGGAAGGCATCAACAATATCAGGGACTGAATCTCCATCATCATCATTATCAGCATTGTCACCTGCGCCATCATTATCGGTATCTACAGATTCTGATGCATCAAGTGGGAAAGTGTCATTGGCATCTAGTACCCCATCATTGTCGTCATCTGTATCAGCATTATCACCGGTACCGTCATTATCGGTATCAACAGATTCTGTTGAATCGAGTGGAAAGGCATCATTTACATCTAGTACTGCGTCGTTGTCGTCGTCATTATCTTCGTCTGCATCATCGCAACCATCATTGTCGTTATCAGCGCTCAAATCGAAATCTGAAGTTAGACATTGGTCCAATGTATCAAGAACGCCATCATCATCATCATCACTGTCAAAAACATCGATGATTGTGTCACCGTCATAATCAGAAAGACATTGGTATGGTGTAGTGCTACGTGTAGTAATAGTTGTGTATCCAGGTGGGCATTGTGCTTGTGCTGATTGGCCTGTTAAGTCCACATAATATCCGACTTCCGCATCATCACAGTAATAACTGCCAGTACTGGATTGGAAAGTACCAGCAGAACAAGGAATTTGAGAACTCTGTCCATTTAACGGTACGTAGTAACCTGCATCCGCATCATCACAATCATCCTGCCCTGTGTCTGCTTGGTAAGTTCCTGCTAAACATGCAGTTTGAGATGGTTGACCTGGTTGTTCGACATAATATCCTTGATCAGCAACCAAACAATCTGTTGGGGTAAAAGAACCAATATATGGATTGTAAGTTCCTGCTAAACAAGCAGTTTGAGATGATTGGCCTACTCCCAAGGCCAAATCGACATAATGTCCTGCATCTGCTGTCTTTTGACTGGATTGACCCGGTTGGTCGACATAGTGTCCTGCATCTGCATCCAAACAATCTAATGAGTTAGTAGAACCAGTGCTTGGATTGTAAGTTCCTGCGTCACATGCAGTTTGACTTGATTGACCCGTTCGTTCAACATAATAT
>JAKMFF010000247.1 GCA_022425585.1 Candidatus Poseidoniaceae archaeon | reverse complement strand
GGACATAATAAGAGAAAATAATCCTAACGGTCCGCCAATCAGAACTGAAGGCTGGTATACCGCTAATTCATCGAAATGGGTTGCAGTTGGCGACGACGTTCTTGAAGATGCATATGCGGCATGGGATGCTACAACGCCAACAAAAATCCCGCTTGAGGCAAACATCGGTGATGATTCATGTGGCGGTTTTTGTGATTGGAAAGCTTGGTGTCCACACTGGTGGAATTGGCGACACGAAACAAATACCCTTCACAAAGGAGATTTTTCTGATTCTGTGGTGTTATTACATAATTATGACAAGTCATCTGGCTCAGCAATTGTTGAGTTGTGTGAGCCAAGAGATGACTCTGGGGGCGTCATTCCAACTGGTATTAGAATGGGAGTAAATTTCGATAATCGTGGCAAAGAAGCGTTAGAAGAATTACTAGAAACAGGCCACCAAGGGCCAATCTTCTTGGGTTCAGTAATGACCAACCGCCAATCTTGGCGGGTAGGTCACTGGTGTGACGTACTACCTTGGAGCCCTATACCGGATGGGGTTGAATACACTAAATCGTCTTCAAGATAAGTATTCTTTCAGTATCTTTCTCGCGCCCTCATCCTCTATGCCGGACGGTGATAATAACCAATTAATATATCGCGGATCAACCTTCTTTACTTCCAAAAGGTGACTGCCACGATGGCGCCCAAATGCGATGATATAGTGCCCATCATCGATGCGTATTTTACCTAATGAATCCAACATTTCTAGGTCATTCATGCCTCTTCCTAGAGTCGAGTCATCATTTGCCGTTTTACCATGAATTAACCATCTTTCGACTTCTTTTAACGTGCTTCTAAACATTGGTGAATGGTCAACAGTGAGCCGCCAAAACAGCAGCAAAGATGCAGCGGCATCAGCAGCAGCAGTGTGCGCATTTTCTAGAGAAATACCATGTCTACGGCATAGACTTCCCAAGTTGTGTGGGCGAGGCAATTTTACTCTTCGAACTATTTCCAGTGTATCCATTATTGCTTTTGGACGCGGTGGAAGCTTACCAATTCGGCGAAATTCATTGTCAAGCATTGGCATATCGAATTTTCGAACATTATGGCCAACTATTACCGCATCCTCTATCATTTGGTGAATCTCATCAGCATACGTTGAGAAATCAGGAAGGCCTCTGACATCGCTGTCAAAAATCCCATGAACGCCACTAGCGCCGCTAGGAATCGCTCGCCGCGGATTAATTAGATGTTCATAATTTACCGGCTCACCCGATGAATCTGAACCCACTAGGGCGATTTGAACAATTCGATCGTTATTTGTGGAAATTCCGGTGGTTTCTAAATCGAAGGCCAACACAGTTTCTCCAGCGAGGAATTCATGACCCATAGGGCTGAGCAATAGCCGCTACCTATTGAACCTCGCGATGACCATTTCAATACAAAACTAAAATGCTACTTGCTCATCACCTTACTTATGAGCCTCAAAGACAAGGTGCGCGCTTTGTTTGAATCAGACGATGACATGGCCGAGCAGGTTGTAGAGTCTGCTGAAGAATCTCATGAAGACCAGCAAAAATTTCTTGCTATGGCAGAAGAGATTGCGGAAGATTTGTTAGCCCAACTCAATGATGATGCCGAGGTTTACGTGGCTCCAGAAACAATCCTAGTATCAGAGTATGATGTTGGTGATGTTGACCATAATCAATTAATTGATGATGAAAAACTAGTTAGTCACAGCGATGTTAATGTGGTGCAGCATGAGACTTTAGATGAGATTGTAGAACATCTTGCAGATGCGCAAATAATTGGCGATATTCCAGTAGAAGTTGAATTCTAACGGCAATTTGTCAACCCATTACTTTTGATGCACAAATCGCTGGATTGATGCATACTATTAGAAGGGGGAAGTCTTTCCTAACCTCTATGAGGGGTGGACTAGCAATGAAGTCATTAGCAATGTCTGCCTTGATGCTATGTTCTACTCTACTAGCAGGCTGCATAGATTTAGAATCGGCTGTCAACCCACGCGCAGAACTCCAAGCCTATCCATTGTTCATCCAAGAAGGTGAAACAATCACTTTGGATGCAAGAGACTCTGATGCAGTGGAAGGAGTAATCACTGACTTTGAATGGGATTTTGGTAATGGGCAAACCTCTGATACGGTGGTTGGATTTACCTCTTTCACCTACGAGCGATTCGGAGTGTATACAGTTACTCTGACAGTAAAAAATAGCGTTGGTGGTGAGGATCAAGTCACTTCTACCATTGTAGTAAACGGTGCTCCAGTGCTAAATTTAACAATTCCAGACAGCATAAAAGCTGGCGAATCGGCCCTACTTGACGCTTCAGCCAGTTTTGACCCAGAGGGTAAAGAACTGATGTACTCTTGGGATTTGGATTGGTCCGTTGATACAGACAGAGACGGTGATAACCGAAATGACGCAGATGCCATTACCTCCTCTGTTTTACTACCAACTAATAATTCTGGTACAAAACGAGGCAGCGTAACAATCTCTGATGGTGATGGAGCGACAGATTACCAAGCTTTTGAGATTGAAATATCCACCCGAACCTTTGAAGTTGAATGGAAGACAGAAGAAATCACCATGGATTGGGATGGCTATCTTGACCAAGGTTCCTCTTGGGAAGAAAGCATCAACCCCGGTGTTGATGGGCGGATTATCGCATTCTATGCAATTTTAGAACTGGACCAAGAACTAGGCCCTCAGGACAATTTCACCTTGGAATTATCAATTCCGAATGACGGATACTCAAAATCTGCAAAAACCCAAGGCGGCAATATTACCGCCAATGAGACTACTAAAGCGGAGATGGAGCGTGATGGAATTAACCCAGCGGGCGAAGATGGCACTTATACCGCTGATTCTGCAGAAGAAGTATTGGCTTTATTGTTGGAAAAACCAGGGTTTAGAACCGCACAAGGTGAATGGGAATGGACAATTTTTGCTCAACAAGCCGATCCCGACCCGTTAATAGAAGGCTTTCCAGATCCAGACCCTGGAAATGACTGGACCTTACAAGTAGTAATCGAAGTCCAAATTCCAGTTCTTACTGAGGTTGCAGTTTGAATCAACTTAGGATGAAACAATAATCAACAACAAATAACTCGGAGGGTTTGAACAGCATGGTAGACACTGTAGAGATTAGCAGAGTAAACGTCAAAGACACACTGGTTGTTGATGTATCAGTATGGATGAATCATCCAGATGACTGGGAATTTAGACCTTCTCTATCATTATCTGAAAACCAATTCACTATTTCGGATATCAGTAGTGGCAAGCAACTTGCCTCAGTTGAATTATCTGATGAGCAGGTGGAAACTCTACAACGTGATAGAGTTGCAGAATTAAAAGTTAAATTCCAAGTCCATGGTATGCATGGCAAACTTCAAACAATCAACCCAATTATTGCCGATGGTAAGGCAAAGAAACTTGCCACTGCAAGTTGGAAGACGTTACAACCAGTAAATTTCAACTGAGATATTTGTTTGGGATTACCACCATATCTTTGATATGGGTTCACTTGGTTTTGTCTTGATATGAAACGTAACAGGGGCGGCACCGGCACCCAGAAAAAAGCTAGATTTGAAAGATTGAAACAGGAGATAATCAGGTTTGTTACCGCTAACCACGGATGTTCGGCCCAGTCCATTGTTGCTAATTTATCGCACGAAAAGTCAATGCGTAATCATGGGTTGACTCCAAGGAAAGTCGGATTCTTTATCTCGAGAAATTTAGGGGAAAAATTAGCATGGTGGCAAGATCATCGTGCTGGTCGAAGAGTCTATGGCGACCGCACTAGATTTACTGAAGAAAAGGCAAATTAAAACCAAAAGCAGCCGTTTCACTCATGTATGATAGTCACTACGCAGGCTTCATGAGTGGTCAAGTAGCGGCATATTTTGACCTTGATGGGACCTTATTAGATTCATCTAGTGAAAAAACCCTGACTGCTCATCTAGCCAAAAAGCGGCCATGGAGAATTCCGATAGGAACAGTGATGTGGACTTTTGGGCTAGTCGGCAATTTATTGCGCGGTCGGTCATTGTATGATGCAGCAAGAAATCGAGGGCATTTCTCTCTTGCATCTTGGACAGTGCTAGAAAATTATTCGACGCCTATCGCAGAAAATCAACTTAAACAAAAAATTCCCCAAGCAGCGTGGGATTGTTTAACCTGGCATCGAAATCAAGGCCATCGATTAGTCCTAGTCACTGCGACGATTGCTCCTATGGCGGAAGCAATGGCTGCCGTACTGGGAATGGATGCCGTCTACGGATGTGGCCCAGCCAACCGAAGTGGCATATTATCTGGTTCAGAAAGAGGTTGGAGCGTGCCTAGAAGGAAAGGTAAAGTCCCAATTGTTCAGCAAGATGCTGATAAAAATGGACATGATCTTACTCAGTGTTTTGGATATGGAAACACTATGGCTGACACCTGGTTCATGCAAATCACAGGTAACCCAATTGCCGTAAACCCTGGAGCGAAGATGACTAATATGGCCAATAAGCACGGTTGGGAAATCAAATCTTGGAAGATATGAATGCCATTATTTGGCGGCCCCGCCGCGATTCGAACACGGGTTACTGGTTCCGCAAACCAGGGTGATATCCAAGCTACACTATGGGGCCGTAAACCATGCGACTGGAACGGGTAATATAAGCGCAACGGGTTAAAAAAAATCACCATACAAGGATTCATGACGATGCGCTGAGTGGACTAGATATGGCCGTCACTTTGCAAAGAAGGGTTGACTACCCTATGATTGATAATGCAAACATTGCATATTATCCGCGAATATACGATTTAGCACACCGCTTTTTTGAAGAGTGTTGGGAAGCAATGTGTGGTACATCATATCCCCAAATCATTGAACAACATAGGCTTGGTTTTCCAGTAGTGAATGTAGAAACTAATTTCCTCCATCCTCTTAGATATGGTGATGTAGTACTGCTGAGATATCTGTTGTGAAGGTTGGCGTCAAATCTTGTACTTGGCAATATGATTTCTACAATCAAGAAAAAACTCATCTTTGGTCCTCGAAACAGGTAACTGTGTGTGTAGACATGGATAGTTTGGAATCTACGAAAATCCCTGATTGGCTAGCAAAAGGCCTGTCTGATCATTTAATTTGAGGTGACTATATGACCGAAAAACAATTTGATTTCTCAATAATTATGGAAGATGAAAGCCCTTCATCTTCAGTTCCTAAAGACGTATGGGGCGGGATTCCAATAAAGGAAGATAAAAAGGGCCCAAAGACCATTGCAATGGTACTGTTTTTTGGCGCGATTATGATTTTATTCCAATCTTATCAGGACTTTCTGCTTCACTCAAGTGAGGATATCTCTGATAAAGAAGTAGAGACATTGTTGGAGACGCCAAATAGTCAATCAGATGTCCAAATCACGGAAGAGCAATATCAACAATTCCATGATGATGCAAGAGACTCGAACGGGTTTATCATCAGAGCAATCGGTCTAGGTATTGCCGGGACAATGGTTCTTGTTGGCTCAATAAATACGTTTAGACTAAAGCAAACAGGTCCGGTAATTGCCACTACAGGAGCCACAATAGGTTTGATTTCGGGAGTATATGGAAGCCAATTGATCAGGCTTGCATCAGATGAAAACCTTAGCGGTGCCCTGTTGTTGACCTATGAAATCTTTGTCTACTTATGCGGAGTATGTATGTTTGTATGTGGTGCATTTGCCGCTTTACCAATGATTAATGCTCGAGCACGTAAAGCCATGAAAGGTAACTTCTGGGATACAGTTGAACTGATTAAACCAAATGAAGTCAACGAAAGTGAGGAATGAATCACTCATCACTTGGTCTTGGCCATTTCTTTTTTAGGGCCTTTGCCAAACTCTCGTCCACAGTAGCATTCCACCAGTCACTGCCACGCCAAATTGCGTATTTTCCTCTGATGCCTCTAAGGTCTGCTCCCTTGAATTTACAATTATTAAAATTGGACAGGTTTAGTCTTGCTTTACGTAAATCTGCTCCACGGAAGTCAGTATTATCGAATGCCGATTTCATTAAATCAGCCTCTACCATAGATGCTTTGTTAAAATTGCAATTAGAAAAATCTCCTTCTGTCAAATCAGCTCTATCAAGTATGGCTCGTTTGAAATTCGAACCTGGATGACGCCCTTTACGTAATAAAGCTTCAGCTTTATTCTGATATGACCAATCAAGAACTACGCCTTCCTCCCCGGTATTATCTCGAGGATCATCGGGGTTACCAGACATTACCATTTGTAATCCTCAATTTCCGGCTTTGTCTTCTAGATGTTTTCTTCCCAGTTCTGTTAATTCAGCAAAGCGATTTTTATCACCGTGTTTATTGGCAATATTGAGGAATTGTTTTTCCTTTAATCGATTGATGTAAAGCGAGAGATTACCGGGTGGCTCAATGTTTGCTTCCTCAAATAATTCATTGATTACTCTAGGGGGACAATCTTTGACTCCTTCAACGTCTCTTAGAAAGTGAAGTGCACCAAGTACACGGTCAGGTTTCCCTTCTAGGCTGCAATTCTCAACTAAATTACGAAACTTAAGGCCTCTATCAGATACTGCCTGCTCCTTTGAAACAACCGCATGTGTATCCAGATTAGCGTCCTTAGCTTCTTGCAACATTTCAGTCATGATATTCCAAAACCCTTCTTCTTTAAACTGGGCAAATTTTTCATCGACTTCAATCTGAGAACCTTCATATTCAAATTCGAATTCTCCCACTTGAATTGATA
>JAKMFF010000198.1 GCA_022425585.1 Candidatus Poseidoniaceae archaeon | reverse complement strand
GCCTAATTAACGAGAATAAGGATGGTAAAGAACATAAAATATACCTTAACAATAACTCAGAAGAAGAGTAATTATCCTTCAATAACTGGACATTTGTCATCTATATCATCAATGATTAGTGAATTTGCCCAAATGTATTGATTGCGCGTTATTGACCTTTTTTTCTTACTCTTCAAACAATAAATTTTAGTTGTTACAACTATCATATTATCATGTTAATATTGTCCTTGGTAGTAGATAAAACAATTGTTTCAAGACTCAACATTAGACCGATGGTTTGAGAAATAGATGTTACTAGGCCTTGGTATGGCCGGTCGGGGACCTACAAGAGCATTGTTTCTTGTTTTAGTTATGTTTAGCGCGGCATTCTCTGGATGTTTTGGTGAAACTGAACAAACTGGAATAAATTCTGAAAAAGATGTTTTAATAACTCCTCAAACACTTTCTGGTGGAGTTTTTCAAGGCTTAACCATCACAGCAAAGGCTGATTTATCTGCATATATTCCTTATTTGATTTTAAATGAGGAAAATGGTTTTGTGCAAAACTCCACTGTTGTAGATCTTAAATCTGGTGATTCCGCTCAGTTAAACGTCTTAGCACCTCCTAGGACTAATACTGCAGTAATTCTTCTGGGTGAATATGGTAGAGATATATGGCCAGTTAGGTCTATTGATGAATCTTGGGAAACGTGGTTTGACAGGAGAGGATATGATAGCAATGACAATCCAAGTGTAACTAGAGTTAGTGGATTAAACAATTCCTTAGACACAATTGATTACTCAAATGAAAGTTCTGATCCCGTTGCAGTTTCAAAACTGGTTGTTAAGCGTCAAATGGCTGCTGCATACTCTGAATCGGATGGTGGTAGACATTCTATGGGTGTAGTTAACGGAAGAACTACGTTTAACTATCTAAGCATGTTAAGTGATGAATCTACTGATTTGACAGATGCTGCAGATGGTGCTATTGGTTATTTAGACAGATGGGCTGGTCAAGGCAACGCTGCCTACGAAGATGCTGCGCAATACTTGATTCAAACATTGGAAAGTTTTGGTTTAGAGGTAATTACGCAGAGATTTGTCTATGATTCATTGATGACTGGTTCTCAAAACCCGGAGGCTTACAATATCTGTGGATATCGTTTCGGTGAAGTTGACCCGGACAAATGGATGGTTTTTGGTGCTCACTTTGATATCGCTCCTCCGGTAAATGGTGGAATGTTGGACCCACATATATTCGGTAGAACTTACGGGACTCGTGTTGGCGCTTACGATAATACAGCAGGAACTAGTATGGTTCTAACAGTAGCTGAGGCAATGGCTGGTTACAGTACTAGGAACACGATGGTTTTCTGTCTGTGGTCTGGTGAAGAAGGTGGTAAGCGTGGTAGTGATTTTTGGACCGATTACTGGGTTAAGGAAGACAATCCAAATGTTGAGGTTACGAATTATGTGAATCTAGACATGGCTGGTGTTAATTGGCCTGGTGGCGGTGGTGCACCTTGTGGTAACGGACATGGTGGTGGAGATGGTAATTGCGATCCGCAACCAGAGATAGACCCTGATGGATATCCTAAAGATTCTGAAGTATGGCCAATGAGAGTATACATTGGACCGAGTCTTGACCATGATGTAATGAATCAGCCTGGTATGGTTGGTTTGGCAATGTGGATTGGTTCTGATGCTATTGGTGTTGAGGAACAAATGTCTCCATTACTAGGGGAAGGTTATGATGCATCAACTTGGAAAGTAGATGATTGGTTAGCTAAGGATCGTCCTGAAATTATTGTTTATGAAGATACTACAGCACGTTCTGACCATGCT
The DNA here is from genome assembly GCA_022425585.1 of Candidatus Poseidoniaceae archaeon. The sequence continues at coordinate 392 of JAKMFF010000198.1, read as the reverse complement.
ACCTTCCAAGATAATTTGGGAACCGTTACTATGGGATTCGGTGGTCTTGTCGATGGTTATTGGTGCTATCATCAAACCTGTGATACTGTAGATGAGATGATTGATTGGATGGATACTACTGGCAAAGATTACGGTGAAGAACAGAGTGGTACAAGTAACCTAGTCGATGCATTAGATACGATTACTTGGTGGGCTACTTACTCATTCTTCCACCTTGATGAGCAACCAATTAGAAATGCATATTTGTAAAATTAGTTCTCAGTAATGTGTTTAACTGATTTAATATTCATTTTGAATTAATATTAACCCATAATGAATAATTAGAATAAAAGAGTAACACAGGATTCTAAAAGATTGGTTGGAGACCAGAAACCAAGGAACATGCCTAATAC
>JAKMFF010000176.1 GCA_022425585.1 Candidatus Poseidoniaceae archaeon | reverse complement strand
AGACATGGTCTTGGCATTTTCTGGGCGCCAAGTATGGCATAAAGGAATAATAAATTACATTACCACCAGTAAAACCGATGGTCCCAATGGTATACATTAGCGCCAAAACCAAATATCCTTGAGAACCAAAATATGGGGCTGCACCCATCATTGCAGTAAAGATAATTCCAACTATTGTATACCATTTCAGTAACTTTTTCTTAATCGGCATTTTATCAGCAATTACTCCAAGTGCCGGAGCAGTTACTACAACAAATAGCATCGAAAAAGTCAACACCCAAGCATAAAAAGAGTCACCAGATTGCGTACCTGTTGCCGTGTTATACAGCGCTGCCATCAAGGCTGGAGCAATCACCGTCATTACTGTTAGAGCATATGCTTGATTTGCCCAGTCATAGAAATACCAACTCTTCAGTGCTTTCTTTTTATCATCACTCATAGAGTCGATAATCTCTTTCGCACTACTATTCTCAATTGCTACCGCTTCGCCAGCCATATTGTTAATTAAATATGTTTAGTTTATGAACTAGACACCTGCAAACTACAGTAAGTGTTGTATTTCTTACCAATAATTTCCGTTTCAATGGTCTCTAATAATGATATATCGGCCGAGAGCTTCTTGCCACATTATTTTCTGACCTGCTTCAATTGTCATTCCAACATCACTATTTGGCATAGGAAGTATCATCATAGAGTAATCTCTATCATTCATAGCATGAACTTCACTGCCTTCTAGATGTGTCACAGTTGCTGTCCCTTTCTCAATCATTGGGACATTTATCGAATCCGTTACTGAACCTACATGAGATATTTTCTTGCCGGTGAAGATGCTCTCTAAAGAAATACGAGCTTTGGCAGAACCGTGCTTCCCAGGCTTGGATGTAGAAATACTCAAAATTTTGTATGCTTCATCGTCTACAACACAAAATCTGCCTACTTTTAGTGTTCTAATTTCTACTCTATCAGTTCCTACCATGGGTCTGCCTCATATTGCTGGCTGTGTATTGGCTTATGACCATTCCCGCTATTATTGGGTGATTTTCACAAATCTCTTACATCAAACTCTAGACCGACACCGACCTTGGAATCTTATTCTGCGTGCATTTCTAATAACTCTAGAGGGATAATTCTTAATGATTCTTCATGAGTTGCCTCTAAGTTAACTGGGCAAGCAACACCATGATTGACCGCATCTAACCAAGTCCTAGCACAAACACACCAGCGATCGCCTGGTTTTAGCCCCGGAAAATTGAATTGTGGCGCTGGAGTAATCAAATCATTGCCTTTTGATTTAGCAAATTCAAGAAAATTTTCGGTCAATATACCGCAAACTACATGCAGACCTCGGTCATTTTCATCAGTATTACAACAGCCATCTCGATACCAACCGGTCAGTGGGTCTGTCGAGCATTCTTGCAATTCTCTGCCTAGAACATTTACCTTGGGATTCATATTTCATCCTCAGTGATTCTTGATAATTAATATTTGTAAAAACCTTCACCAGATTTCCTGCCTAGTTTCCCCTCAGCGACCATTGATTTGAGTAATGGAGCAGGGGCGTATTTGTCATCTGCTAATCCTTCATGTAAAACATTCATAATGTGTAATACAGTATCTAGTCCGATCAGATCAGATAGCGCTAACGGACCTATTGGGTGGTTCATACCGAGTTTCATGATTCCATCAATTGCTTCAGGTTCTGCAACTCCTTCTTGTAAGGTTAATATTGCTTCATTGAGCATTGGACAGAGAATCCTATTAGAGATGAATCCAGGTGAATCGTTGCAAGATAACGCAGTTTTGCCCATCTTTGCTGCTGCACTAACTACAGAAGCGTTGGTTGCATCACTTGTTGCTTCGCCATTGATAATTTCAACTAACTTCATGATTGGTACTGGATTCATGAAGTGCATGCCAATCACCTTGTCAGGTCTACTGGTAGCCTTGGCAATCTCGGAAATAGAAATTGAGGAGGTATTTGATGCTAAGATACATTCTGGTTTACAAATTTTGTCAAGTTCAGAAAAGATGGACACTTTCAAATCCATTATTTCTGGAACTGCTTCAACTACCAAATCTACTGAGGAACAATCATTACGATCTATCGAGGTGGAGATTCTAGCACGTGCAGCGTCTGCTTCAGACTGTGTCATACGTTCTTTGGCAACCAGTTTGTCTAGTGAACGCTCAATAGTCGAGATACCTTTGTCAACGTAATCCTGCTTGATATCGACCATCACAACACTGTATCCAGCACATGCTGCAACTTGTGCAATTCCGTTTCCCATTTGTCCTGCGCCGATAACTGCAATACTATCCATATCAATCCCGTAGTCCCTCCCAGTCACACTAGATTCTTGAATATGTAGTATGTAGGGAGAATTGTTAATTACCTGCTCCAAACAAGTACTGCTATGGTTGAGATTCTATGCCCACACTGTGAAGGAGAGATAGAGCTTGATGATGATGCGTCAGGCGAATTTGAATGTCCGCTGTGTGATGGTGAATTCGAATGGAACATTCCGGTAGAAAATACAGAGACCATGACAAATACTCCTAACAATCCAGTGGTTTTGACATCGAATATCATGCACGGATTAGGCGCTTTGCTCTTGATTATTGGTTTATTCAGTAATTGGATTGTTTTGATTACTGATACTTCATACATCGGACCATTTGGTATTGAGCTTAAGTTTTTCGAGTTGAATATGTCATTGAGTTGGTTTGGTATGTTTGGTGATGATTTTGGTGACCCGATTCTTGCTATTTGTGGGATTTTATTTATGTTTATGGTTTTGTTGGCAGTAGTAATGCAAATCATTCATGTAGCACTTCGAGTTGTATATCACCTAGCAAATTCAGATAAGATAGTTATTAGCGATAGATCATTAGAAACTGTTACTAAATTGCGCTGGCCAACTTCACTTGGGGCACTTGTTTTCTCTGCATTAGGGTTGTTACTAGTCGAGATTGGCGCAATAATATTCTTGGCTGGCGAAATTGATTCGTTTCCCAGGCCCAGCATTTTTGCTATATTCCTAATTATCGTTCTGGCAATTCAAG
>JAKMFF010000136.1 GCA_022425585.1 Candidatus Poseidoniaceae archaeon | reverse complement strand
AAAATATCTCTTTTCGATTTCTTCTGGATTAATATGGAAATCATCACCAACTTGGGCATCACACGCTTTCCATAAACGGAAACATTCACTACCAATTTTATTCGCTCTTAGGCTAACAGTTTTTTCTGGACCTTTGACTTTCCATGAGCCTGTACGCCCGCCTGCACCACACTCAAGCACAGAATCAGCATCAATACCATTGCCCAATGATTTACTCATTTTCCTGCCCCAGGGGTCCATTCCAAGACCATCAATCCAAACATGATTGAAGCCTGGTTTATCTAGTAACAGGGCAGACTTTAGTAGAGTGTAATAAAGCCATGTTCTAACTATCTCTTTGCCCTGTGGGCGTAGTGCAGTTGGAAATGACTTCTCAAATACCTCGGGCTCGTTTAGATATCCACTGACAAATAAATTAGAATTTGATGAATCCATCCAAGTATCGAATACTTTCTCTTCACCAACAATCTTACCCATATCTGCTGACATTGCTGAATATGCGCCGATATCTTGACGAGTATCTCGATTTATTACTCGACTGCCTTCAGGTGGTGATTCTCTCCATGGTTGAACATAAGTTCCAGAGGGTGGCACTATGATATGCTTGCTATCTTCGCTATACCATATCGGAATTTCAGTATGGTACCATCTGCGGCGAGATATTGGCCAATCAATGCTTATGTTATCCATCCAATCAAGTAGGAATTGACGATTCCTGTGCGGGTGAAATTCAATATCTTCAATTAATTCTTTCATTCTATCTTGGATATGAGTTTGTCTTACATACCACTCTTTGAGTAGAATAATTTCCACAGGGTTTTTACCTCTTTCCGATACGGGAACTTCTTGATTCCTCTCCTCAATTTTTGCCACCTTATCATTTTCTTCTAAGTACTCAATAACAGAGTTACGAGCTTCTAAAACTGTCATGTTAGACCACGGTCCAGCAATTTCGGTCATGCGTCCCTCAAGATTGATGGCCTGAAATGGAGTGAGTCCAAGTTCACGAAATACGGCTACGTCATTCTGGTCACCAAATGAACAAACCATCAATACCCCTGAGCCAAAATCAGATTTTACCGATGCATGAGTCATAATTTGGACTGTCTTTTCACGTCCAATTGTTGGTAAAGGTAGAGTAATTTTTTGGCCTACTAAATGACGGTATCTTTCATCATCTGGATGAACTACAACAACACCACATGCACAAATTAATTCAGGCCTAGTGGTAGAGATAATCAGTTCACTACCATCGTTTAGTTGCCATTTAACATCAATAAGTTTCGTTTTGCGTGGTAGTCTTTCCACTTCAGCATCAGCAATCGTAGTACCCTCAACAGGGTCGTAAATATTTGGTCTCAAGTCCTCTATAATGGCGCCCTTTTTGAATAATTCAACAAAAATAGCTTGAGTTACCGCGCGATAATTCGGTGCATCAGTAAGGTACTCTCTATCAAAATCACACGATAGACCAACTCGCTTAGCAGTGTTCCTCATGGCCTGAGTGAACTCTTCGATAGTTTCTTGACATAGCCTTAGGAATTCAGCACGGTCATAGGTTTTCATTTTCTTTTTGGTATTTTTTTCCACTGTAAATTCTATATTGATTCCGTTGCGGTCAACACCCCAAGGAAAGTATACTTCTTTGCCTAGCAATCTTTGTGATCTAGCAATTACATCAATCATTGAGTACTGAGCTACCGCGCCGATATGCCATGTTCCCGAAGGGTATGGTGGCGGTGTATCGATAACAAATATCTCCTTACCAGAGTCTGGATTAAACCCATATCGCTTAGTATATTCAACTATATCAGACGAATGCTCTGTCTGAATTTTCTTCTCTAGGTCTACTGACCATCTTTTCTCATTCAATCTTGGAGTTGGCATATGCCTCACCGGCCCCACGCTCGTTAACAGTACGGGTCCAACCTGCCCAATACTTACATGCTATCAAACCAACGGATAACCATCCGATTACCAATATGTTTAGTCATATAGTCGGTAAGCATTAGAAGAGGGTGCTCTTGGGTTAACACGGTAAGACCATGGTAGAAGGAAAAGATAATCCTGAACCTTCTATGGAAAGTCGTAAATTTTCTAAACGAATCGGTGCTTTGGCTGAGTATAGTCGGGCGAAAATTCAAACAGGTGCGGTCGATTTAACTGCCCGTGTCAAGGATTTCCGTGCCAAAAATGCTATTGATGCTGTTTTAGAAGCGCCAGACCGCTTCAAGCGAGAATGGCAAAAGAGTGGCGCAACTGGTGCAATAACCAGATATCCTGTGGCGGTAATTACAATATTTCTATTGCTCACAGCTTACTTTGTAACACAATCAGGATTTCTTGATGACACACGCTTTGACGATCATCCTGACCCTGCTCTAAACGTCAATGGTGATATGGAAGTTTACTTGCCAGAGGGAAGTCAAGTTGCTGAATTAATCCAACTTGTGGAAGAAGATTGGTCTACCAACGTGATGATTATTTATGTTGAATCAGGAACACGGAATATTACCGACCAAAGAATATTGCAAGAGATGAGTTACGTAGAGAAACAACTTAATCCATACCTCTCAGATTCAGAAAATGATGATGTAATATACATTCTTTCTCTATCAACTGTACTAAAAGAAGTCAATTCTAGTGCTCCAAGGGTAAGGGAAGCATTCATCACTGAACTTGGCCAACTAGGATGTGCTCCGGGTTTAGATGAATGTGCTACTGCAGATGCTGCTGATGCGCTTAATACAATAATTTCCGAGACCGATGATCAGTTTGGAGGTTCGTATGAAATTCCTAGTCAAACTACTATTGACTTAGTAATCGGTGAGATGTATGAAGACGACGGTACGCCTACACCGGGTTTGGACAAGTTAGCCAGAGATGTGTGTACTGGAGGAGAGCGAGATTGTGGCGGACCAGATGGTTTGCTAGATAGAGCGATTATGGCGGTTGCTGTTTCTGATGAGGTGGAAGCAGACGAATTGATTGCTAAAACCCAAAAACAATTGGACGATTTTAGAACACAAGAGCGATATTGTGACGACACCAATGGTGATGGTGTACCTGATCCAGAATCTGGCTTGTGTAATTGGGACAGTCTTAATTTGACTATGACCCTGACTGGTCCAGTACCAATTACTAACGCAGTTACTGAATTTTCGTTCAAACTATTTTGGGAAATATTCCCAACAGCAATCGTCCTCGTTGCGCTTGGATTATTCATATTTCACTCTGATTTATTGCAGACAGGCATTACAGGAATAAGACCCATTCAGGGCATCAAGGTGGTGATTATTGCTGGTCTACCGACGTTGTGTGCCGTTTTTTGGACTCTAGGTATCATTGGCGCGACGGGTTATGAAGTCACGATGACTGTCATCATAGTTGGTCCAATTTTACTTGCGTTAGGAGTTTCATATGGTTTGCACATCACTAATCGGTATGCAGAAGAAGATGGTACTAAGTCTGAAAAGATGCGGGCTTCGTTGGCCTCAACTGGAAAAGCGGTATTTTTGTCAGCAGTTACCACTGTAATTGGATTTATTTCACTAGTATTTACTCCAATGGCTCCGATACAGACAGTCGGAATTGCACTTTCGGGAGGTATCATTGTTGTTTACGTCCTAACGATGTTTATGGTACCTAATCTAACATTGTTACTTGATTTACGTAAACCTAAACATCCGCCCCTCAAAGCCTTCGAATTATTAGTTGAAGCCCCTGTCAAGTACAATAAAGGCATAATTGGCGTATTCCTGCTACTAATCTTGCTTTCTGCCACATTAGGTCAAGCAAATGTCCAGGAAGATATCGACTTGCTTGGTATGGCTCCAGAGGGAGAAGATTCGGTAATCAAAATGAAGCAGTATTCTGAAGATTTTAATGCCGGACAAATTGGTATGGTACTTATACATGCCAATGTTACCGGTGATACTAATGACGCCGATACTGGAAATGACGACCCTGCGGAGAATCTTAAACGGATAGATCAACTGGAAAGTAAACTAAATACCGTTGAAGATACTTCTGCTGTTTCCATCGTATTTTTGATGAAATCTACCGGTTTTGCGCCGACTGTATCGGGGGCACAAATTTATGAATTTGTCAATCTAACACCATTACCCGACGACATAAAGGAGACTGCCGAGGTTCTACTGAATCAAGAAGTCACAGCCGATGCTTCATTTTGGGATTTACTTATCCAACCGGATAATTATGGCCTGCCAGGTACCAAGCAATCTCAAATATTCCTGCTTAACGTATTTTATGCTTCGATTACTGACGAAACTAGAGAGATTTTTATCAATGAAGATTTTGATAGAACCCTAATTTATGTCGATATGCCGTTCATACCCGTTGCAGAAACAGCATCAAGTGTTGAAGAAGTAAACCAACATGCTGATTCGTTTAGGTCAGTAGATAGTGGTAGAGCAGAACATCTAACAGGTGTTGCTGCAACGGCTATTGAAGTAAACCAACTAATTGTAGGCTCCCAATATACTTCGCTGGCATTTGCCATCATTCTCACACTGATTGTCCTAGCAGTTGTATTCAAAGATATCCAGTATTCATTTTGGACCACCTCACCCGTTATTGCCACAGTTGCACTGCAATGGTTAGTAATGTGGCAAATGGACGTTACACTTTCCTTAGTTACGGTGATGATCGGTTCCATCTTGGTAGGGGTTGGTGTTGACTTCTCGATTCACATATCTAATAGAATTAGAGAATTAGGTGGAGGTATAAAAGCTATCAAGAGTGCAGCAGTTGGAACTGGAATGTCATTATTTGAGGCTGCAGTTGTCACATCTTTGGGAATGATAACCGCTTACCAAATACCAATACCGGAAATTAAACCTTTCATTACTGTAATATTGATCTTGTTATGGGTTGCTGCAGCCAGCGCTCTGATTTTATTACCTGCTGTATTTGTGACATTAGATAAAATGGGGATTGGTGCAGGAAGCAGTTCAACTGGTATGGCAAGAAAATTGGGGCTAATTTCTGGCAAGAAGTCAGATGTTGACGTTTTAGATGCTGCTATTTCTGACGATATCAAAGAAGCTTGGTAATCCAAATCTCAAAAGAGCGGGAACTTTTGGACGATATATGGCCGGCTACTGGTTGATGAAGTCTGAACCTCATGTATACCCTTACAAGCAGTTAGTTGCAGATGGTTCAACACATTGGGATGGTGTGAGAAATTATCAAGCTAGAAACATGATGCGAGATGATATGAAAATGGGCGATTTAGTATTATTTTATCACTCCAATCACAAACCTCCACATATTGCCGGCATTGCTAGAGTTTGCAAAGAGGGTTATCCAGATTTTACTGCCCAAGATCCTAATTCAAAATATTTTGATGAAAAAGCAAATCCAGAAAATCCACGTTGGATGATGGTTGATATTGAGCCAGTCATGCGCTTAGAAGAGATTATTTCTCTAAACGCAGTAAAGAATAATCCTGAATGCGAAGGTATGTTACTGGTAAGAAAAGGACAAAGGCTCTCTGTTCAACCGGTTGAAGAAGAACATTTCTCCGCCGTATTGAGAATGGCAAAGATGACCCTTGAAGATTTGAGTTGAGATAATGGTTAGAGCACAAATCCCAGTTGCTGCAAGAGCCGCCAATATTGAATATGCTATACGAGATGTAGTAGTTCCTGCAACAAAACTAGAAGCAGAAGGTCATGAGATATTGAAACTTAATATCGGGGATCCGATTGCTTATCCTGGATTACCAACCCCAAAGCACATGGTTGAAGCATATGTAGAGGCATTGAGAAATGGCAGTAATGGGTATTCGCCATCATATGGTATTCCAGAGTTACGCTCCTCAATAGCTCAGGATGAAAGGCGAAAAGGCTGGCCAGCAAGGCAAGAAGACATCTATGTTTGTCATGGAGTTACTGAAGCGTTGCAGATTATATTTGCTGCGACTTTAGAAGCAGGTGACCAAGTTCTTGCCCCTGGTCCTCACTATCCTCCTTACATGGCTTATCCACAAATGTATGGGGCGGAAACAGTTGAGTATAAACTGAAGCCAGATGACGGTTGGAAATTAGACTTTGATGATATTGAAGCAAAAATGTCGGATTCTGTAAAACTCTTAGTGTTGATTAATCCAAACAATCCATGCGGCGCTGTTGTAGGGAAAGACGAAATTTTTCGACTCTTGTCAATTGTTAGAAAATATCCCAACTGTATCGTGATTGCTGATGAGATTTACGACGGATTAGATTTTACCGGCGAACAAAAAAGTGTGGCTAGTCTCTCACCAGATGTGCCTGTTTTTGTCTTGAATGGTGTATCTAAGGTATTTTATGCGCCAGGCTGGAGAATTGGATACCTTGGAATCCATGACCCTAAAGCGAGACTTACATTGGTAAGAGATGGCATTGAACGATTACTGCGTTCAAGACTGTGTGCCTCAACACCTGCTCAATTAGGATATTTAGCCGGACTGGATTCAGACCGCACTTGGATGAACTCCTATTCTGATAAAATTATCAATCAAAGGAACCTTTGCGTGGATAGAATTGCTAATATTGAGGGCCTAGAAGTTCAATCATCCGGTGGCGCATTCTATATGTTTGTTAAGTTAATTGATAAGCAGTGGTCTGAAAATGACAAAGATTTTGTGTTAAAATTATTACATGAAGAACATGTTTTAGTAGTCCACGGTAGTGGTTTTTCTGAGGAATTAGGTAAGGGTCATTTTAGAATTGTTTATCTGCCAAATATTGAGGTTTTGAATGAAGCATTCGACCGCATAGAGCGTTTTTTGCTTAGACATAGAAACTAATTACCGAAGTATTCATGTGCATACATTAAATCGCAAGTTTATGGATAAGAAGAAGATTGGCTTATGGCTAGTTTTTTCTTTTGTCTTTTTCCAACTTTTTTCAAAGGCAGTTGCTGCAGAAGGTTCTAGTGATGCAGGCTTCGATATTATGTATCTAGCACCAGTTTTCCTTGGGTTTTCAGTTGCTTTAATGATGTGGAAATGGTTTATTCCAATACAGTTAGCAAACTTACAGGTTGCTTTTGAGATAGATGATGATCTGTATGAAGTTCATCGTGTCACCAGAGATAATGAAGATGCTAGAGATTTATTGTCTGAAGGCTCGGTGGGGTATGGATTAGGTCTGTATATGATGGGTATGACAGGTGTCCTAATATTAATCGGTGAATTCCTTTTCGATCCAGACAATTTCTATACTCCTACTCTTTATCTGATAGGTGTATTGGTTGGTATACCAATTTTGATATCACCTTGGGAAACAATGAATGCCCAACTTTCTAAAAACCGTAGCCAAGCCAACAAAAGTGCAATAGTTGATTTCTTTCGTCGTACTTTTACTCTGTTCATAATTGTCGGTATAACCATAGCTTCTCTGTTGTATGGACTACAAGAGTCTGAAGGTGCAGTAATTGAACCATTTTGGTTAGCTCTTGCAATGTTGGTTTTCATGTCACCAACAATTTTTGCTTATGGTCGTATAATGGGTGCTTCATGGAATATGCTTCTTATTGGTAAATGGCGTACTGCTAATGGGAGAAAAAATCCTATAGACCCTGATAAACCCAGAATCGTCAACAGATTGTTTTCATTATTGCTTGTTATATTTCTGATTACAATGCCAGTCACTGCGCTAAATGGAATTGTTACAGTATTACATATTCTATTAAATAACCCCGATAATTCTACTGAAGTGCTAAATTATGGTGGCATCATTGGCTTTTCAATATATGAACGTATAGACTTAATATCTGAAATTTTATTTCACTGGGAATTTATCAAGAGCATGCCACAGTTTCTGTCACTATATTTGTCGCTAAACATTGCTATTGTAGGCCTAGCGTTCATTTTTGAATTGACTAGAAACTTGATGTTAGGGGGTCAAAGTTTTGGTGGAGTGTTTGGTGTTGTGATTGATAACCCAAGGGATATTCGTACCGAGGTTGACGCTCAGACACGACAATTAAAATTTGCATTTGCTGGCTTTTCTGGTTACACTGTCTTACTATTACTGTTGGTTTGTTACAAAGAATTTGGTAGTCTAATGCCGTTCACTGACACTTTAGAGAAAAATAATTTTGATGAAGGTATGCGG
>JAKMFF010000113.1 GCA_022425585.1 Candidatus Poseidoniaceae archaeon | reverse complement strand
ATATTCATCCAACTTACGTCGCCAAAATATTGGAAGAACATACCTGTTGTAATCGTCAGCATAACCAAAGAAAATACTAGACAAGCCATTCTAATTGGAGCAACAAGCCTTTCACGCATGCGTTCAGTTCCATTGGATACAAACGCCAACAAAACCATGCTAGCAATCAGTGGGAATGCAACAAGTGGTATAGAAATCCAGTCAGTCAATCAGGCCACCCCCCATAGTAGGAAGAAAATCGCTAAGGCTCCCACAGAGACCATCAAAATGTAATCTCTGGCTGAGCCAGTAGTTAGGGAACGAACCACCTTGGATATCGATTGACTGCCTGATTCAATCTTCTTAATTGCACCATCTATTACATTCTTATCGGCCTCTGCAGACTTATCCGAGAATCCTGCTACCAGTTTTAGCATTGCCATGTCATAGTAATGGTCAAAGTATAAGCGATTCTCTAGGGCTCGTGACAAACCAGAATTGGCAACTGATTTGTTATCAAAGTGGAATCTGTCAAATACCCATGCGTTGAGTCTAATGATTGGCTTCATCCATGGTTTTACCTTCTCACCTTCAGCCAAATTACCGCCATACAAAGACAGGGCAATACCAGGTCCTAAGACCGCTCCGATTGCAATAGCAATGTAGGTTAGAATGAAAAAGAATGTGTCACTGTTAGCAAATGCGTGGTTTATTTCGTAGACAATTCCATCGATTAGACTCTTTTCTGACATCAAACCATACTCGCTATCTGGAGCCCAGTGAGTGAAGCCCATTCCAGCGAATAAAATTGCTGAGAGTGAGACAAATGTCAAGACGAATAATGGAATCTTAATCCAAGTATTGGTTGGGCCAACATGCGCTGCGACTTCTGTCTTAGGCTTGCCTGCAAAGGTTTTCAACCACATTCTTGACATATAGAAGCCGGTCATTCCAGCGCCGATCAATACACAGATTGCTGGAATGAAAAATCGCGGATCTTCTAGTGCAACTCTCCAAGCATTAGCAATTATGCCTTCCTTGGACCAGAAGCCGCCGATAAACGGAAGACCCATGATAGACGCTGAACCAACCAACATTGCTGTTGCAGTTAGTGGCATCTTTGAAGCAAGTCCACCCATGTTTTCCATTGATTGGGCATCGAAATCGTCGTCATGGTGATCGTCGTGATGATCGTCACCTGCGTGGTGGTCATCATGATGATCATGGTGATGCAAGTGGTGGTGCGCATGATGTACCTCGTGGATTACCGACCCGCTGGCCATGAACAACATACCCTTGGCCATAGCGTGGTTAAATAAGTGGAATAAGGCTGCTCCGAAGGCAATGATTACAATGTAATGCGCATCTTCATCATTATGCCAATCCAAAGTATTAGCCAGGAACATTGCACAACCTAAGCCAGTAAAGATATACGCTAATTGGCTCATAGTTGAATATGCTAGTACCTTCTTCAAGTCATGTTGAACAAAGGCGATTGCTGCCGCCATTACCGCTGTAATTCCTCCGATTAGGGCAATTATGAAGGCTAGATCGACCAAGTCGTTCTGTAAAAATTCTGAACCGAAGAATGGGAACATTCTAGCGACTAAGTAAAGACCTGCATTGACCATTGTAGCGGCGTGAATTAAGGCAGAAACCGGTGTTGGCCCTTCCATTGCATCTGGCAACCATACGTGTAGTGGGAATTGGGCTGACTTACCAACTGCACCAATAAACATCATTCCTAATGCCCATTGTAAGGTACCTGAGGATTCTGCTGCGACTGCAGCAATATTGGCTTCATCGAATACAACTGCGTAGTCGAGAGAACCAAATAGATCCCACATCATCACTAACCCAATCATTAGGAAGACGTCGCCTATACGAGTGGTCAAGAATGCTTTCTTGGCAGCGTACGCCGCACTTGGCTTCTCATAGTAGAATCCGATTAGCAGGTAGGAACATAGACCCATTATTTCCCAAAAAATGAACAACCAAAGGAATGAATCAGCAAGAACCATCCCTAGCATACCAGAACAAAATAATACGAATTCTGCGTAGAATCGGTGATTACGGTCCTCATTAACCGGGTCTGTATTCATGTAACCTATACTGAAGATGTTGATTAGTAGACATAGGAAAGATGCAACGAATAATAGCATTACTGTGACGTGGTCAATGTAAATACCGAAACCAAAAGTAATCGGCTCTAGTGTACCGCCATCATAGACGCTAGAATTCAACCATAGGAAATCTACAGAATCTTTGATTCCCGCAAATCCTCCAATGTGGTCTTTTATCAAAAGTAGTGAAATTACTAGGCTTGCTGCCATAACCACCAATGCAATAATTCCACCCTCTTTCATGGTGGCTTTCCAAAATGGATTACGGTTGAATATGTGACCCAGGAATAAGATTACTGGGAAAGCAAGCATTGGGAGTAGAACAATAAGAGGGGCAAATTGCATCATATCGCTGTCGATGATAGTGTTTGAACCAGTTCCTGCCATCATCTCACCTCAATTCCTCAGGACGTCTACATCGTCCAATGATATCGTCTCATGCTTACCATACATGGCTAGGAAAATCGCTAACCCAATCGCAACCTCACTAGCTGCAATGGCAATGGCAAATATAGTGTAAACCCATCCTGTAGGATCGCCATGATGTACTGCAGCAGCAGCAAACTGCATGTTTGCAGCATTTAGCATCAATTCAATACACATCAAAACGATAATTGCGTTTTTCCTCGTAAATGCTCCACCTAAACCAATAATGAACAAAATTGCTGAGAGAGCAGATACCCATGCTGGATCAATCATTCCTCTTCACCTCCAAATTCCCAAAGAAGATTCTCTCTTCTCTCGTCTCGAATAAGATAAGCCGCACCTATCATTGAGGCAGCCATTAAAACTCCAACAAACAAGAGAGGCAGAGCCCAATCATTTAGCAATGAATCGGCCAAGCCATTGGTGGTTGGCTGTTCATCACTAGAGTCTGCCCATACCTCTTCAGCGCTGAGAACCGAAATAAGTATCATAGCCAGAGCCAAGAGGCCGATTCTTGTAACTAGGGATACGAATTTCATTCGAAATCCTCCTCAAGAATTTGCCTTCTAGTCAGCATAATACCAAACAATACAACAAGTCCAACGCTAGCAAGATAAACTAGAATTTGAATTGCAGCTAAGAATTCTGCACCGAGTAAGATGAAAATTCCAGATACTGCCATGAAACAGAAAATCAATGATAACATGGAGTGGGCAACCCTTTGTGCTAGGATTAGCCCTAAAGCTCCACCAATCGTTATCGTGGCAAATAAGAAGAATACTCCTGCTTCGACAATACCTGCAACATCCATTTCAGGCACCTTCCTCAGCAGCAGCCTTTGCTTTTGCAGCCTTTTTTGCGCGCTTATCTCTTTCCTTGTTAGCACGCTTGGCTAGTTCTGCATCTACTGCTTCTTGATGAACTGAAGGTAGAACACGGGTACGGCTTGCGTCAAACCATAAGTCTTGACGTGAAAATCCTGACATACCATCGTATTCGTTAGTCATGAAAAAGGAGGTAAATCCACAGGCTTCCATGCATAGTCCACAGAACATACAGCGGCCTAAATCAATTCTTCCTGAAACAATTTGATCGTCTGCGACAAACAACTCAGATTGTTCGATTTCTTGTTCCATTCCTGAATCATTCCATCTGACCATTGCTGTATCTCCAGAGAGATCCAATACCTCGGCAAACCGCCACTGGTCGGGGGTGTCTGCGTGAGCAGTGACATGGTTGAATTCGTCTATGTTGTCTGCAACTTCTGGAACTAATTGTGCTGCATAGCCGCCTACTTCCAGCTCTGCTCCCAAACCACCATGTTCGCCATCAGCACCGTCTAAAACGTCCACTCTTAGCTCGGTAGTCATATGTAAACAATCATTTGGACAGGCTGAAACACACAACTTACAAGCGGTACAGGTTTCCCATATTACGCCAATTCTGCCGTTATAATTTCCGGGGACGAAAAGCCATGGCTCCATATCTTCTAATCGCTCGTATGGGTACTGAACTGTTTGTGGCTTCCACAAAGTTGGGAACAAATCTGAGGTCACTCGGTCAGGTGCGAATTCTTGTTGACTTATGTCATTGAATTGGCTGTTTTTACTCGCTCTGGCTTTTGAACCGTCATCCAAAAATTCTGGATGAGTCGTATTGTGATATCCCATACCTAAGCGCTTACCAAACC
>JAKMFF010000064.1 GCA_022425585.1 Candidatus Poseidoniaceae archaeon | reverse complement strand
CTCTACGCTGGGTGCTTCATGACCAGTACAGACTAATAAGTCACCAGGCAAGTCCTTCATGACTTTCAATGAATCCCAATGCGCCTGTTCACGACCACTAGGTAAATCGTCTCGTCCTACACCACCGTCTCCAGTGAATAAAAAATCTCCAGTAAAGACATGCTTTGAGGTAACAACCAGCATTGAGTCTTCTGTATGACCTGGTACATGATGGAAAGTCATGGTATGATTGCCAAGGCTCAAAACACTATTTGAGTTTACGAATTTAGTTACTCCAAGTGAAGGTGTAGAATGCCACATTACGTAAGGGCAGCCCACAGACTTTGCAATAGTAAAACAACCAGTAATGTGATCTGCGTGAGTATGAGTTGCAATGCACATTGTTAGAGTTAAATCTAATTGTTCGATGGTGGCTAAATAGGAATTAGTAAAATCATAAACTGGATCTATTATTGCGGCTTCTTTTGACTCATCATCCCAAATCAAGTAAGTCTTGGCCCATCCCTCTGTGTTCAATTGTTGCATCTGCATAGTTAGGGCTAGAAGCATTTATTCTATAATTTCAATGTCTAGGATTTTATTGTCAATGGTTAAACATAATGGCATATAGGGACCGATATGAGCCACCCCGATGTTGTCGTGTATCTAGAACACGACGGCAAAGTGTTGCTGGTTGACCAACAAGGTAATGGCCCGCAAAAACCTATCAAAGGCAGATTTGACAACTCTGAAATCCTAAGATTCCCAACGGTAGAAGAAGTGGCCAACCATGGCATTGAATATGATGCTAAACTAACCATTAGAATTGTTTTTGGTAATCAAGTAATCAAAGTAATCAAAGCCTATCCTAAAATATCTTGGCCTAAACAATGGGCATGGAAAGATAGTGTGGTTTCTGATAATTCGGTTCATCCAGTAGTAAGAGAATCAATTTATCGAAGTGTTCATCGACTTGTATCTAAGGTAATAATCAGAAATGACTCAGGGCAGGTTTTGTTGGCCAAGGTCAAGCGTGGTCATTTCACTGGATTTTGGACATTACCAGGCGGCTATATGGATCATGATGAACACCCATCAATCGGCTGTGTAAGAGAAACTATGGAAGAATTAGGTATTAATATCCAATTAAATGATATCAAACCGGTAATAACTCAAAAAATATTCAATGATGAAGGTATTTCATTTGTGTCTTTTACCTACCAAGCCACCTGGAATGGGGACATTAACGAACTTGCACTACAAACCGAGGAAATAGAAGATGCATTATGGTTCAGTCCAGATGAAGCATTAGAAAACGCGGTGTCTTTTTTTGACTCACAAGCATTGCAAGCTGCCCTTTAGAGGTCTAGCATAGACTTAGCAGCCTCAAACGAGTCTTGTAGCCCTTCAGGTTTGGAGCCACCGCCTTGAGCAAAAGTTGGCCTTCCACCACCCCCACCAGATATGTGAGGAATAATCGCTTGAAGGATTTCTATTGCGTTATACTTCTCGCTAGCCACTGAATTTTCCGTAGTGGCAACCATTAATTTCCCACCACCTTCTTTAGAACCTAATATGGCTAGAGTTGGTTTAGAATCATCTAGTGTCAATTCTTTCAGCATTTTAGACATGTTTTTCAGCCCACCGTCTGATTCCATGATGACAATTCTCACTCCGTCTTTCGATACACTGGAATCATCTCCACCACTAGTTCTTAGACGAACGATTTCGGCCTCTAATGCCTCTATACGTTTACGCTGTTCTTTCCATTCACCAAAGAAACGTTCCGCGGTTTTTGGAACATCTGCTACATTGACACCAAACACTTCACCTGTTTGACGCAGGATTCCATCCTGCTCTCTAGCATAATCAAGCGCTGCTTGACCTGCAACAATATGTAATCGCTCGACACCGTCTTGTACTGCTGCTGAGCGAACTAATCGGATTGAACCAATTTGTCCAAGTTCATCATGATGGGTGCCCCCACAGGCTTGAATATCATGATCTGAAATTCTCAACACTCGAATCATGTTGCCTTTTGGTGCACCACCTTGGTACAAATCAAAACCATGCTTGCGGTCAGCATCTTTACGATTTAGAATAGTTTTTTCAGTTTTGTGAACTTGAACTATTACTTCATTGGCCATCTTTTCAATCGAGTCTAAATCTTGTCTTGTTAGACGATTATAGTGAGTAATATCTAATCTTGCTGATTCAACTGCTTTGTTAGCACCTGCTTGGTAAATATGTGGTCCTAAGATACGTCTTACTGCACCACCCACAATATGTACTGAGGTGTGATGGTCCATCAGTTGCTTCCGTCGATTCCAATCTAAACTGCCATGAACTACATCTCCATTACTAACCGGACCATCTGTCAAATGAACGATATGATTGCCGATTTTAGCGACGTGTAAAACTCGACGGTGAACAGAATCAGTCGATAAGACACCCATGTCTGACTCTTGTCCACCACCTTCTGGATAGAAACAAGTGCGGTCTAAAATAACCCCGTGAGTGATGTCTTTTGATAGTCCTTCCTGATTTATTTCGGTACAAAACAAAACACTTGCATCAAACTCAAATTGGTATACATCGTCATAATATAGCGGACTTGTTGCAGGTAGATGCTCAATTCCTTCAATCAATGTTGATTCAGTATTTTCTTTAGCCGCATCTTTGGCCATTTTGGCATGTCGTTCTGCTAATTCAGCAGTAAATCCGGTGCGAAGTGATACTGATTTCCAACCAGAACGTATGGCCAATGAAATCGCCATTTCAGGAGCGATACCATGTGAATCATTAAGCGAAAACAATAACTCATCAGGAATTGAATGTGTAGTTTTGTCAATATTATTTAGCATAGTTTTGATTACCTGCTCACCCTTGCGCAACATCTCAACATATTTGGCTTCCTCAAGCTTGAGTACTGTTGCAATACCATCGTGGGTTTGTTTCATGATTTTATTACCCAAATTGACCTCAATATGGTGGAGAGCTAAGTCAGCTAGCGAAACATCGATAGCAAGTTCATCACGCATTCTAAGCGTTCTACGCGCCAACATTCTTGCTAGATATCCTGCTTTAGCATTGGAGGGTACAAGTCCGTCTCCTAGCATGTTGCACAGTGCGTGAAGATGGTCTGGAATCGCATAAATCCTCGATAGGGGATCTGTTATTGCAGTAAATTGTTCACTAGAAATTTCGATACCTCGTTGAGCGAGCCTTTGTAAAAATGTGGTTAGCAATTCATCGCCATCAACCCCCGCTTCGATATTCATAATCCCATTCAGCCGACTCATTTCGCCAAGAATTCGGTCGAGGTCTAAATCAGGCCATTGCTTAGCAACTCCCTCAAAGCCCGCTAAATCCTTGAGCCATGCAACAGTCTGAGGATAAATTGCTTCGTAAATTGTAGGAGTACCTGCAGCAGCCCAACAAAATCTCTCTAGCCCATACCCAGTATCGATAATTTGCAATGGCATTTCACTATATTTGTCGCCTTTTATCTCAACATCGCCGTCTTCATCTTCATGAAGGTTCATGAACACTAAAGTTGCTAATTCAAGCCCGCCAACAATCACTTCGACTGCAGGACCAGCATTACCGCCACCACACCACGGGTTTTCCACGTAGGTAATTTCATTAGAATCTATACCAAATGTTTGGGTGAACATTTCATGACAATACCTGACACATTCTTCCATCCAGTAATACATTCTACCTTCATCAGGTCGATTAAAAACGTGATGTGCCATCATCTCAAAAGTAGTCAAATGCCTTCCGCTTCGGCCAACAGCATCCACATCAGTTAAACGAATACAGGGCTGAGA
>JAKMFF010000043.1 GCA_022425585.1 Candidatus Poseidoniaceae archaeon | reverse complement strand
CTGCTACTTTCCCCCACAGATGTGTGACACATTTCACTACAGTTACTCCCAATAATAATCTAGCACCTTTTTGGACCGACAAGCCAGAAAATGGAACGATCGTTCCAATAATGACCGGTGAAGATTTTCAACTGCCGATAAAAATCACAGACTTGGGTGATGATGATTTACAAGAAATCACTAATTTTGGATATAGGGTAAGCAATATGGGTTTGTCGTTAAATTGCGAATTTGATGAGCCTGGTTGGTCCTTGTATCACATCGATTCTCTATCTACTGGTGGCACAACAAATCCTAACGATGGGTTATTTGTAAATTCCCCACCGAATTCTATATCGTCAAATGCTACCTGCCACTTGAAAGATTATTTTGGAGCGAAAACTGATTCTGTTGAATTGACTTTTGGTCAACCTTTTTTGTACAATGCCACAATAAACAACAACCAAGTTGTTGATTTTTCAATCGAAAATAATCAGTTAGTAGAAAGCATGAATATTACTGCTGGAGGAGTGCAACTCTTCTGGCCATACAAATATACTGGAGATAATTCAATAACCATAACCAACGAAACACTTGCAATTTTGCAAATTCCAATAACTGATTTATCAGCTGGGGATTTTGTTATTGGAGGATATGTTGATTCATCATCATTTTTGTATCGATTACAGTTTGCCTCTGATGATATGCTGACGAAACTAGAACCAGAACCAAATAATGATGGTGACAATGATGGAGTAGTTGACAATGACGATGAATTCCCTAACGATGCTAACGAAACACAAGATAGCGATGGAGATGGTGTGGGAGATAATGCCGACTTGTTCCCGAATGATGCTAATGAGACTAATGACGATGATGGCGACGGAATAGGCAACAACACAGATGCATTCCCACAAGACGGTAATGAAACTCACGATGACGATGGCGACGGAGTTGGCAATAACACAGATGCATTCCCGCAAGACGCCAACGAAACCATGGATACCGATGGTGACGGTGTAGGAGATAACGCAGACCCTGAACCAGAAGATCCAACAATTTCTTCACCCGCAGACATAGAAGTAAACGTGAGTGATACCTCGGCATATTTAATCTCAGGAGCGATTGTTTTCTTGGCAATAGTAATCATTTTTGTTAGAAGAAAACCACCGAGTAACCCTGACGAAAATTACACACAATTTGCCTACCAAGACTCATTGTTTAACGAGGATTGATGTGTTCAACTAGGCGCTCGATGAAGCGGCGTTGTTCAAGGTCCCAATCTTGCAAAGTGACTGTGCAAGAGCCCCGTCTTACAGGCAACTTGCCGTCAGTAAAGCCTGCTTGAGTTAAATCGCTGGCAACAATTGGTAAACTTCTGCCTTTGAAATAAATCTTGCAACCATTCTCGACTTGTTGGACATAACCAAACTCAAGGGTTAATTTAGTCTCAGATTCGGTAAATTCAACTCCCCCAGCCTTGAGAAAACGCTTGATAGCGGAGAATATTCCTGCAACATCTGTTGAATCGCTGGTAAGCCCACCATAGGCGGACAAAAAATCTAATTCAGTCGAATTTTGTTCGATTAGGTGGTCAAAATCACGTGATTTCGTTGGCTTTGACGACATTGTTCCACCCGACTTAACCACTGCGGGTGGTCTTTTGGATATACCGGCGGATTGAGAAATTAAACGATGATTAGCGCAAACCTCAATCAATGAATCGGCATGGAATAACCATGTCCACTACTTGGGTTGTAGATTCAAATTGTTTTATTCACCTTGGTTCAATGGCGCAAGATAACCTGTTAGAGGATTTGAGAAAGAGTATTCCTCAAGGCCTGTATGTCACACCTGGAGTTCATAAAGAAGTTAGAACTGTTAGATTTCAACGGTGGAAAAATAAACCAAATCTGCTGGATAAGCTAAAACCAATATTAACCACAATTGCCGTGGATGACGGACAAATAAGAGGTCTAGCAGAACAGATTGGTGAACGAGCTGCTCCCCAAGATGTTGATTTATCATTAATGGTTCTAGCCAGTAAATTATCTCGAGAAGGCCGAGAGGTCACCTTGGTTACCGATGATTTCAAAATGACCACTACCAGCCAAAAAGTCAATCTTGGATTTACCACATGCCCACCTTCCACTTTCCTTCAGAGATTGGCTGAGACTAGTCCCAATGCCTGTAAGTCGCGGTTTCGCAGTCTGTCAAGAAGAACCAGAGCTGCAGAAATGCGTTACGCCATTAGTAGAGTGAACGAATATGATATTCAAGCAAAGTTAACTTGGATGGTTGATTCTCTAATCGATGGTAAACCGCAAGTTAAGCAACAAGATTCAGCACCCGAAAAAAGTTCAGATCAAAAACTAATCAGAGCTTTGCGAAAGCATTTGCTTGGTGGTAAACCGAAACAATCTCACATGAATGCACTGGGAGAGTTAACAAGCATATGCCAACCTGTTAGCGAACTGGATGATTATCTTGATGAGATTTCTGCCAGTAATTCAGTAATTGTCGATGAAAAATATGAGCATGGAATTGAAAAAATGAGTTCCGTATTGGAAAGGGTTGGTCTTGGTTTAGCGCCACTGGATGAAGAGATGGCAGAAATCGCTCATCGAGCAATGGCTGGCCATATGTACCGAATGGAATCTTGTCTCGCAATGCTGGCTAACATGACTGGCAATGTCATGAGGTCTAGATTGCACTTGTCCAGAGCGCTACAAAGTGCGACATTGATTGATGATAGAAATGCCGAGATGTTAGCAACTAACCAACTGGGAATGCTAGCATTGGTCAGAAAAAAGTGGGACAGAGCAGCAGTCTTGTTTGAAACGGCTGACCGGCAAGCCCAGACAATTAACAATCAAAGATTGACATATTTGGTTTGTGCTGGAATGGCTAGATTCCTCAACAATGAGGAAAAAACGGCTATGAAACACCTTAGCGCAGCACAAACAATTGTGGCCAATGATTCAGTACTAGCCGCAAAAGACCTGTTTGAACTTGGAAAAAATATGCTGGCGATGGATGAAGCAGGTCTAGCAATCGAGGTGCTGGATGAAGCAATGGAGTGTGCGATGGAGTCCAAGGATGATGAACTTGAAGAGCATTTAGCCGAATATCTGGTGTTAGCAAATAATGCACTGACTGAAAGTGACACACAACAATACCAAGGCCTTCGAAAATATTTAGACGATATCAATTCGATTGAGTCTGGCAAATCGAAGGAGTTTGAAGAGAAAATTACTGAGATAGAACAACAAGCTGAAGCGATGTCTAAACCTCTTGAGTCAGCCATTGAACAGTGGGCTCCAGTTAGCGATGTACTACCCCCTACTGACAAGTTTACGGTGCTGCGAAGAGAAGTTGATGATGACGGCAGAACCTTGATTATCGGCCAACACAGCGAATTAGGGGTTGTTGGATTTTGGTTGCCTGAAGGAGAGTTTAATGCTTCTTCTGGGCAAAATATTACCATTGAAGGAACTCAAGTAAAGGTGGTAAATCCTCCAGAAAGCCTGCAAACAAAACACAGCATATCCGCCTTGATTGCGCTCAAGGATGCCGGGAAAATCTCTTTTTCTGCTGATATTGATTTGTAATTTTCAAACAACTGTTTATACCTATTTTTATTGATTTAACGCTGAATCAGTCAACCAATACTGATAATACATACCCAAACTGAGGATTATTTATGGCTGCAAGAAGTATTGTCATTATTCTAATGATGACGATGCTATTGCCGATGGTGACTGCTCAATCAAGCGAGGCGATTGATTACGGATTTGGCGCTGAATTATCAGACAACCCCGAAGATGCTCCGCTTACCTACAGTTATTCCCCAGCAGTTAGAGCGGCTTTTGCTCGTTCCAGTGACTTATCACAATATGACAATGAACAACAGCAAACCGTATCTCAATGGGTGGTAGTTAGTAAAGAAAAAATCGGTGATTATGCTCCTAACTTAGCCAATGCCTACATCATTGATGCCAACTTCGACAATGGTGCAAGTCTAGTGGCAGAGCTACAATATCAGACACAAATCGAAGTTGCTTATCCGCTGGTTAGCAAAACATATGAGCCCAAGTGGACACCTGATGATGCTAAATTTAACGATCAATGGCACTTACAAAACACCGGACAGACCGGTGGAAATGCTGGCGAAGATGCGAACATCACCACAGCATGGGATGATTATCGTGGCGACGGGATTGTAATTGGAATTGTTGATGACGGTCTAGATTGGCAGCACCCCGATTTAGACAATTATTATGAAGAAACAT
>JAKMFF010000039.1 GCA_022425585.1 Candidatus Poseidoniaceae archaeon | reverse complement strand
CGCTTACTTTCGGCAAATTATTATTGCTATCTCGCCAAAAACCATCTTTACTTTTCTTGGCTGTTGAGGGGTCAAATTGTGAACCTATGCCGTGGTTAGTTACATCCCCCATATGAGTGGGTTTGATGTCTTGAGTCTTGTAATCTTCGCCAATTTGTTTCATAATTTTTCCTCAAAATGTGATTTGTCTAAATCTATCATGTTGCGAAGCGGTTTAATATGGGGGTCAAGTCGGTCGAATGCTGAGGTCATTTCATGTCTGAAGAAGCAAGCCTATTGTTACCGTTTGAAACCTATGAAGAAAATGCTGTAAATATTGGTACTCAACAAAAGAGTGCCGATATGGCTAGATTCATTGATACTGTAAGGGACGACGGTCTTTATTTGTTGGATGTTAACATGACAGATTCCAGAATTAGAACTACTGCAGATTTTTTGAATAAATTCGAAGCACCACGAATAATGGTTGTTTCTGCAAGACAGTATGGGCAAAGACCGGCAAGAAAATTCGCTGAAGCAGTTGGTGCTCACTCTGCAGTTGGAAGATTTATTCCAGGCTCTCTAACCAACCCTGCTCTACGCTCATATGTTGAGCCAGATATCCTGTTTGTTACCGACCCTGCTGCAGACCAGCAAGCTTTGAAAGAAGCGGTTAACACTGGTTTGCCAGTTGTGGGAATCGTTGATGCTAATAACAACCTAAGAAATGTTGACATTGCAGTACCGGCCAACAATAAGGGACGTCGTTCTCTAGCACTAATTTACTGGTTGTTAGCAAGAGAAGTTCTGAAAGTACGTGGCGAAACCACAGACGAAGATTGGGCAGCAGCACAAGATGTTGAAGAGTGGCAATCTACTTTCTGATTGCCTCACCAGTAACCTAGATTATTTGTCGCCTCGGCGATATACATGACCCCGCTGCCAACTATAGCGATTAGTATACCAATTCTAATTCTTGATTGCTGCCATTTTGTTAGCCAGCGTTTGCCTAAATTAACTCCTAAAATTGCTGAAATCACTAAACACGGTATCAAGATAAATTCGTCAAGTATTGCACTTCCTTCAAACATAATGTAAATTGGAATCCTCGTAAGGTCTACTGCTAGAGCTAAGACACTTGCTGTTGCTGCATAGGCAACCTTGTCTGGTAACCTCTTTTGTAGAAACATTGCTCTTAATGCACCTTGATGACCTGTCAAGCCACCAAAGAAACCCGATCCAAATCCGCCGATTCGGTCTTCGGTATCAGGTAACCTAATATTTGTCCATTTTTCAGTAACTGATAGAATTGGTAGAATAATTAGTGCCATTCCAACCACTAACAGCAATGGGTCTGAAGGAATGTAAGAATGCAATACTGCACCAATTATTGCGCCGATAATTAACGCCCATCCATAGCGCTTAACTGCGGAAAAATCAACACTAGTCCTCAATAATTTAAACTTCCAAGCATTATGAGCGCCATGAATAATGGCAACAACAGCGATGGCTTCGTGTGGTGGTAACCAAAATAATACCACCGGAGTCAGCATAGTTGCTAGACCAAAGCCTGCAGGTACTGTTAATGCTGCAGCAAGCAAAGTGATTACCATGCTCACTACAATTAAGACAAGTTCCATGAGCTATTCAACATCAGACAATGAATAAATCTGTCTAAATAGATAGCCCCCGTGTTCTATCTGTTATATTGCCTAAATGTAGCGAAAATTGTAGTACATATGTCGGTTGAACCTTTTTCTATTAGAACACGATGCCAGGAGACATGTTAGGGAGTGTAAATCACGCCCAAATGCTGTCCTTTGCTGGTTTTCTACCGGAAACAAAAGTAGCGACAACATCATTTGCATCACCAGATGATTTGCCGCGTTCGCTAGATTTTGTTCGATTAACCGGAATCTTAGCTCATCGTGAAGTATCAAACGGTCAAGGAAGTTTTGAATTAGCCGTAGGGGCTGCTAAAAAGGCACTTTCAAGGACTGATATAGAGCCAAACGATATTGACCTGGTGATTAATAGTTCAGTTAGTAAGATGGACGGCAACCTTAGTCAACACTTATCACCAAGTTTCGCTACACTAATCGCTAATGAATTGCAAATTACCAACGCACAAACATTCGATGTTTCCAATGCATGTGCTGGTATGTTAACCGGATTGATGATTGCTGAATCAAGAATCAAAAGCGGGCAATCCAAGTATGCATTGGTTGTATCAGGGGAGCACATTACTCCTATTATTGATGAAGCCAAGAGAAGAAATTTGTATCTACATCCGCGAGCAATGGCATCACTAACTGTAGGTGATGGTGCAGCAGCGTATATTCTTGGGCCATCCAAGGAAGCCGGAAGAATAAGATTTAGTGAACCATTTACTATGGCACAATACAACAGGCACTGTATCGGACAAGCTTGTAAATCACATGCTGGTCCACAGATGAGAACTAGAGCTAAGGATTTACAAAACGGTATTATGAATAATTTAGGAGATTTTCTTAAGAGGTCAATAGATTATATGGAACTCCAATGGAATCAAATAGATCACACTTATTCCCATCCAACAACACCTAAAGCAGTCAAAAAAGGCGCAAAAGTAGCGGTTGAAATGATGGGAGAAATCAATTTCTTGCACAATAATAGCGCGGAAACTGCTAACACTGCATCGACTACTCACGGTGTTCAGCTCGAAATCTCTCAAAATAGCGGCTATCTAAAGTCAGACGAGACAGCATTGTTGGTTTCATTTGGTTCAGGTCTTGCAATTTTAGCCGTGCATTTCAAGCTACCAAAGGGGGTGGAAAATTGGTTGTAATGCTGTCTTGGGAAAGTAAGAAAATAGGTTATACCGGTTTGTTAAAATCCACCCTAAAGTTGGCTAAAAAGGCCATAAGTAATGCAGGCATTAAGCCCGATGAAATCAGTTTGGTAGTGCATGGTGGTGTATACAGAGAGCACTTTAGAACCGAACCAGCATTTGCTACTCACATCCAAGGGGACCTCGACATCCACTGTCATGGCATTGGACTTGATAGTCAGTCATGTTTCGCATTTGATGTCACTGATGGTAGTTGCAGTCCACATGTTGCTATACAATCCATTGCTGATTTATTGCCCGCTCTTTCAACCGATTATGCCTTGTTGTGTATTGGGGATGATCGTCCGACGAAATATTGTGATTGGGAATACGAGTCGTATTGTGTTGTTGCGGTAATTGGACTATCAGGAGACGGCCCTAAATGTGAATCAATTAGTCACGACAACTCAAATTTAACTTCAAGTGCAACTACAACCGGCTATTTTGACCAAAATATCAAGGGGAATAAGTTTGTCAAAACTGGAACGGTTGAATTCCTTGAACAACAGTCTAGCAAAAACTTCTTTCAAGGTCATCAAAACTGGTTATCAGGCAAACACATGCACGAATTTTTGCAGCTAGTAAACAAACATGATGATACACTAGAACACTGTATCATAGACCGCTCGGGTAAGTCAACAACTGCCAAGTGGGTGTTCTAAATATGGAGACAAAGCGCAGTAAAGAAGATAACTTCTTGATAGCCTTCTTGGTAGTATTGTGCTTGTACCATATCATTGCCAGATTTGGCTTAGCAGTTGATTTTCAGTGGCATACTGACATTGGCCGCGATGAATTATTCACTCCACCACACGTAATGATTCTAGCTGGAATGATTCCAACAAGTATCATGCTTGTATCATACATTTTGTGGAATAGTTTTATTTCAAAAAAGCCTGAAAAAAATGGTTTTTTTATTGGCCCATTTATTGCTCCAACTAGTCTGTGGATGATGGTTTGTGGCTTAATCACCCTCGTCTTTGGAGGCTTATATGATGATTATTGGCATATCTCTTACGGTGTTGATACGATGATAATTACTCCTCCACATATCTGGACTTTTGCTGGTGGAATGTTAGTGGAGGTGGCCACCCTTGTCCTTGCATTACAAATGAAAAACCGCTTAAAAGAAGCGACTCCTAAATGGTTTAACCTAGTAATAATTGGCACGCTATGGGCTTTAGTGTATCATTTTCATCTTGCGTTTGCTAACTTCTTAGAACCTAGAGCATGGTTTATTGAAGTTTTTAATTTCAAAATCATGTTACACATAATTTTTGCTGGTGCTTCATTGATAATATTCCTACCCTTGGCCGATAGATTACTCGGGAAAAATGGCGCTTTAGCCATGTGCAGTTTACTGCTCGCCTCGCAATTATTACTCCTTGCAATGGTGCCAATTCTGGTCGAGTCAATGATGACTAGTGAGCATTACTTCCGTCCTGGCTCGCCTCATCCAGTATGGGCTGCCCAATGTTTGCCTTGGCTATTATTGCCAATCTTCCTAGCAACAAAGCGGTATAGTGTCTTACAAAACCCCAACAGACTAGTTGCTCTAGTAATTGTTGTTGATGTGGTATGGCTACCAACTTTAATGGATCATATCCCCTCTGAAATCGGCTTGTTTAATACCATTCTATCAGTTGTGGTTAGCGCATTTGTATTACGTGGGTTTGTCTCTTTGAGTCAAGGTTTTGGTGCAGCAATTGAACGTTTATCGGCAGACAAAATGATTACATTTGGCAAGCAATCACGTTCTGGCGCCAAGCTGTCAGTAGTAGGGGGTTTCTTGCTGCTTATTTTTACTCCATTAGCAAGCGGTCACGTAATTCATTTATCTGAAGAAGGTGAAGGATTAGATGCACCAAAGAGATTCCTTATTGATGTCAATGAAACGTATGTTTGGGTTGAATTTATGATTTGGCCGCCAAAGGCATTGATTGAAACGGAAGTATCAATCTTGCCGGCTAATAATGAGACTAGCGAAATTACCAATGCATGGACAGTAC
>JAKMFF010000027.1 GCA_022425585.1 Candidatus Poseidoniaceae archaeon | reverse complement strand
CTGATACACCGGCTGAGTCGCCGTGGTTTGATTCACTTGCATTGTGTTACCGGGCATTGCGCCATTTTGGACGATGATAGTTTTTTGATTGTTATTAACTAGTAAACCGAGAATCACACCAAAGATTGTGATTACTCCACCACAACAGAGCAACATTACTCCAGCAGCGCCTTGGAAAACTCCTTCAACACCCTCACCTATGCTCTCAAATACCTCACCGATAATCTCATCTTCGTAAATGACCCAAACCTCAACGTTTGATTCGAATGTCATTTCACCTTCATAGCAAGCAAGGCATGCTCTTCCAACCTTTACTAGACCCTCACTTTGACGGGTATCATCTCGATTATCGTCTACTGAGCGACATCCTTCGTAAATTTCATAGTAAAAATCACCATCGATCCCTTCATCCCATTCTGGGTTAGTTTCTGGTGCTGAAGTGATATTTATGGTAGTAGATTGACAATGATCCCAGGTGCCTTCACCGTCATCATCAGTGTACTCTCCCATGACCCAGAAGGTAAAGCCGATGTCTCCAAAGCCATCTTTATCCTCAACAGATAGAGTTCCAGATGTAGCATTTTGTAAGGTAAATTCCTCCAGATTTTCAAATCCTTCACCAGCGTCTTCAATATTTTCGCCACCAATTACCAA
Source organism: Candidatus Poseidoniaceae archaeon (assembly GCA_022425585.1). The sequence continues at coordinate 3,751 of JAKMFF010000027.1, read as the reverse complement.
CAGCACAACTCCTCCTAAGAGAACAAAAACGCCGATTGCCATGAATATTTTACCTGCAGGGTGCATGTTTGTTGGTGATTGCAATTACGCTATAATGGTATTGCACGCTCAAAATCAAGTATTTCAAGCATTATCCCAAAAGTTTCCTTTAGTGGGTTCGGGTTCTGATTTCTCTTTTTCAATCTGGACATCGCTAGTTTGGTCATAACTTGGTTTTGTCAATCCTGTAGTCGTCACTGCGGATGGAATGTCGTCTTGGTAAGACTCTATTGTTTGTTGATATACTGGTTGAGGAATTGCATCATAATTTGGTTTTGTCATCTGATATCCTGGCTGATAGCTATTTACTTGAGGATTATTGTTACCGTTGGTAATTGTAACTCCACCTGCAATTCCAAATACAATGAAGCAAGCACCGCAGCAACTCATAGCAAAGCCTCCAATCACTCCAGCCCATGCATCACTAGCAATACCATTGGTCTTTATCCACATAGAGACATTATTCTCTGCAACTATGGTCGTATTTCCTTTCATGCACCCTAGGCAAACTGTGCCAATTTGAGTCAACTCTCTATCTTCATACCATGCTGCTTCAGCACCATAAATCGTACTGCATCCTCTATTACTATTATCACTGCCCACCGAATAACTGAACACCTCTCTTTGGGGGTCTGGGTTTTGCACTTCTGGATATTCTGAGTAATAATCAGAAATCCATTTTCCGTCGTGAGTGGCAGTAATTACGATATTCTCACAGACATCATGGATTTGGTTATTATTCAAATCGACGGGCGGGTAATCAACGTAAACTGTAAACCCTCCGTCTAAATCATCAACTATCAACGTACCATTACTAATTTCAACGTATTGAAAGTCATCAATGTCACTCACTGCTGAAAAACCAGAAATTGCGGTTAATCCCCCCATTATTAGGATTAACACGCCGATTGGGCCAACAATCTTTCCTTTGATGTGCATGTTTTCTCTTCCCAGTTTATTTATTGCGGTATAGGCTGCTGGTCCCACCATGGAGGTGCTAGAAACCAAGCCTCATGGGAATCTGGTCGGTCAATTATTGGAAGGCCGAAATCTCCACCATTTACCGTCAGTCCTCCAAGTGGGTTTGTCGCACATGGACTTGGCAAGTAATCTTCACCAGATTCGGTAAGTTCGAGTCGTAATGAATGGCCTTCAGGGATTATGATGTCTAGGGGATTAAATTCCATCAGCATAGTGTAGCTTGTTAATGGTGCAGTTGCTTTTGCATCATGACCACCATCTCGGTATCTTACATCCATAGTGGCATGTCCAAGTCTTAAGTTGTCATCATTATCATACAAGGTGGCAAAGATTTGTCCACCTTGGCAAGATTGGGTTGTAACGTCTAAATGCAGAGTTGGTAATCCCGAAATGTGAGTTGTTGCTTCAAATGGCTGGCTCAATAAAGTTACTTCTCCACCAAATCCGGTTACAGAATCACCAGTTTGAGTCCATAGTGAAGACAGGTCTTGAATGTCCCATGCCATATCTTCTGGCGGCCAGGTATCTTCAACATGCCATTTTCCATCATTGGTTTGAATTTGTACCATCGGCTCAGGCTCTTGTCCAATGTCTTTGAGATAATAATTAAACCAGCCAAATAATTCAACTCCCCAATCCATTCTAGACATATTTGGATAGGCTTCTTCACCATAACCGGAGGTTAATTCTGAATGACGGTCTGGCTGGTCTGGGTAATTGTGCGCCCATTGACCAGCAATAGCTCTGGCGTTGATTCCCGCATCAATCATCATTTGATAGGTAGGAAATGCGTGATATGGGTCAACATTCCAATCCTGTAATCCCCAAACTAAGTAGACACTACCTCGATAGTTTTCTAATACATCTGGCAGATGTCTTCTCTCTTCCCAGTATTTACTCCACTTTGAGCCACCATACTCTGCACCAGCCCAAGTAGTAAGCGGATTTAGTGGACCAACAGCATCGTCGGTACACATTCGTGCGTCGTCAAAAGTCGGGTCGGTAGTAGCACCTTCGTATAATGCATCATAGACCATTGCTCGGCTTTCTGAGGAGCCGTTACGATAGAACATTTCTTGAACGCCAATCGAGCCAGAAATTGGCACAATTGTTTTGAGATGCTCTGAAGGATTCTGTGCAGCCTCCCAGTTAGTTGTGCCAGCATAGGATTTGCCCATTAGTCCAACATTGCCGTTGGACCATTCTTGTTCACCAAGCCAGTCAACTACAGCTTGTATGCCGATTTGTTCTGACAATCCTTTGACGTCTTGGCAGTGAGTAGACTGTCCTGTGCCAAAAGTTGAGGCTTGGGCTAGAGCGTAGCCGTGAGGAACAAAAGTATCGTATACCCATTTTCCAACACCGCCATCAGGTACAGTATTTGGTGAAGAGTCATCACCAACAATCCCTTCGCCACCAAAGTCATAGTATGGATGAATAGTCATTATTACTGGTACTTTGACACCTTCTTCCACATCAGGCAACCAAAGTGCTACGTGCATCAAATCATCTTCTGGGGTGCCAATATCTTGCTCCTCTAGCGGCAATTCTACCTCAACAAAATGTTCGGTATATGGCAGTGCTTCATAGGTGCCATTTACCGGTAATTGGGCTCGCATAGTATCCATTGGCAAATCCATTGTGTGTCTAAGTGAAAGCGGAGTTTCCCACCATTCGCCACTGAATGAACCAGCATCATTTGAATCATGAACAATCACCTTGCCAAATGACATTGCAAGAATCAAAAACGCAATAGAAATGGCGATTGTTGACAGCATTGACAAGTTCAGTTCCTTTCGACTGCTACTTGACGAATCTTCAATTAATTCAGCAACCAAAAACTCCTCTTTGACATCGGAGGTTGCTTCTGCCATGGTCTTTCCAGTAACTACTGACTGATGAGTATGACGCTTATTTGTCGAATTATTCATGTGTGAGATGCCAGTACGTTACACATGCGAGGACGATTGGCACTGTTCATCGTGTTAAACTTCATGTTGCTATCTCTGCCAATCAGCGCCTCGGGGCAAAGTGAAGCACCTTCTTGGCGTAGTGTTGGAATTGATCCCAGCAGTTGGACTGACGGCCCGGTCGAGGAAGCGACACCAATGAATCAATCCTACCAAGGGAATGCGGTATTGGTTATCGAAATTAGTTATCATACCGGTTTGACTTCACCAGAATCTCAGGGAAATATAACCATTGAATTATTTGAACAATGGGCGCCAATTACTACAACAAATATCATCCAGCATATTGAGACAGGTCTGTATGATGGAGTTTTCTTTCACAGAGTTGTTGACGACTTTGTTATTCAATCGGGCGACCCTGAATGCAAAACAGTAGGAGCTTATCCAGTTACTAGTCCTCAATGCAGTAGTGGAGGGACAGGTGAAACAATTCCTCTAGAACATGATGTCAATCTTTCACATGTTGATGGCGCGATGGGTATGGCTAGAGGTGCAGAACAAGATTCAGCAGACTCTCAATGGTATATCACTGATAATGAACAACACGGTCTGGATCCTGAGGAAAGAGATGATGGTGGCTATGCGGTATTTGGTATTGTGAGGGACGGCATGAACACAGTTCGTGAAATCGCTAGCACTCCAACCGTGACAAATCCCGCTCCAGATAACTTTGCCAATCCTGGTCCAGATTTGCTCGGGCGTCCAATTCGTGAGGTACACATTGATTCGGTTAGGATGATTGGAGTTGCCGACCCCGATGG
>JAKMFF010000025.1 GCA_022425585.1 Candidatus Poseidoniaceae archaeon | reverse complement strand
GGTTTACTTTGGCCTGAAGGGTTTGATTTTACAATGGAGTTTATCATTGTGGCGTGGCCTAATTCTTGGGATAATTGATGGCGTATTGAAGAGAAACGGTCACGATTTCTAATTCAAGACTTTATTTCTTCAGCCTCTGGTGAGTTAGCTGAATAGTTCAAAGCAAATCCAAAAGCCATTAGGCCAATAGTTACTGAATATACCCCCGGGTCAATCCAACCGGTAGCACAGATTCCAAAATATAGGTAGTTGACTATACCAAGCAATAAACACCATGCGCCGAGAGTTTTGAACCAGCCACCAAGATCTGGGTCGGCAAGAGCCATCCAAAGGTCATTGACAAAAATAGACTTTAACCAGGTTTGAATTCCACCTTCTTGACTAGTTATGGTCTTCAACCCAACCGCAGCAAGTCCACCACAAAGTGCGATGAATATTGCATCAGAAATTACAAAACTAGGTGCTGTTGATAAATCTTCAAACGCCTTATTCGTTGCTTCAAATGTGAATACTCCGGCCCAAGAAACTCGGTAGTTAGGGTGAACTTCGCCCATCAAGTTGAGAGCAGCTAAGAATAAACCTAACAGGCCAATTCCGACGAACCAGTTTGACATCGTTTTGGAAGGGTTCAGAATCATCTGAACAAATCCTTGTTCCGTCTCGTTAACTTCGCTCATGCGCTGCCCACCTGCCATCTGATTATAAGTACACCGAACCATAAAACTATGTCAAAATCACAATCTTGTTTGATATTTGTAGATATTATTGAACATTCCTTGTAATTCGGGTTCAGAGTTTGTCATTATTTCGCTTGGGTTAATGTTTTGTGGAATGCAGGAATTGATTTCTTTGGAACGTCCATAGCGGCCCTTGCTTATTGTTCTGGCAGTAATTAGTCCTAGCATATCCAAATTAGAGATCAATCCAGAAACCCTTCTTTGTGTTAGAGCATTGGTACCTAGGTATCGGCATGCTTGAGAATAGATTGAGTAAACTTCTCCGGTTTGAATATTTTTCAAACCGTTTCTTTCGTTGATTAAAATTGATGCAAGGACGATTTTTTGCTGGTTTGGTAATTTAGCTATTACCGGCGTCATTTGGTCTGCTTCTATTTGGTGCTGAGCGATTTTAACGTGACTTTGTTCCACTTTTAGTGAGCCGCCTAATTCCGCTTTCTCAGCAGATACTCTAAGCAAATCAAGTGCACATCGTGCATCTCCGTGTTCTTGTGCCGCTAGTGCTGCACACATTTCAATAACGCCATCTCCAAGAACATCTTCTTGTAGGGCTATTGTTACTCGTTCTCTTAGAATATCTTGCAATTGTTGGGCATCGTAGGGATTGAAAATCACGTCAAGTTGTCCAAGTCTAGATCTAACTCTAGGGTCTAGGAAATCCGTGAATTTCAGATCATTGGAAATGCCAATTACGCAAGAACGTGCCTTCTTAAGCGATGAATTCAGGTTGGTTAAATTGTACAGTAAGTCATCACCAGCCTTCTTAACCAGGTGGTCAATTTCATCAAGAACAATAACAAATACTCCCTCTCTGGAATCCATACGCTTTACTAATTCTCTATATACTCGGTCAGTTGGCCACCCAGTGAATGGAATCTCGTCTATTTCATAATCTTCAAGTAACGAATTCCCGATGTGACTTAACACTCGGTATTGAGTGTCGATTTGACGGCAGTTGACGATTATTGATTGAACAGGACGGTCTAATTGTTTGCCCTTTTCCTCAAGTTGATTACAAACATAGTTGGTAACCGCAGTTTTTCCTGCTCCAGTTACGCCATATAATGTCATATTAGAGGGGATATGTCCTTTCAAAGCCTCGACAAGGTTAAATGACAAAATTTCAATTTCGTTTTTTCTGTGTGGTAGATTGTCTGGATGGTAATTGTGGCGGAGAAATTCTTTATTCGAGAACAAAGTGTTTCGAGAGAGATAACCATCGAATATGTTCTCTGTCAACTCTTCATTCCTCCTTAAGGCCGCCAAATCCCCATGAGGGCAAATGCGCGATGACCTTTCCAGTCCGAGTCCCCCTCATAAGTATGCCTTATGGATTTGATTTTCAATACCTATTTTGAGACAAATTCAGGCAGAATTTCTTTACTTTATTTTTCGCCAACTTGCCAAAAATTATCCCATGATATAACTGTTCCATCATCAACATGGTAGACATTTTTTTGGTGTTGTGGAAATACCTTTTCAGTTATCTTTTCAAAAGTAGAATGTGGTGAGTCGATGAAGGTATGAGTTATGATAAATTTCTTATCTGAATGTGTTTTACTTAAATTATCGATATCTGACGGTTTGTGATGTTGTTCACTTGGTACCCATTCAGGAACAGCCATCTCGATAATTATTAAATCAGTATTTGAAATTGCATCGTATAACAATTTGCACGGTCCAGAATCGCCACTGTGAACAAATTTTGCACCGTCAGCCGAGGAAAATGAATAGCCGAATGGATCTACCGAATCATCGTGATTTACCGCAAACCTCTCCCACGACCATCCGTCGTCGGTTTTGCCATTTATATCCTCATTCCATCTTATCTTTTTTAGCATCTTTTCCATTGATCCCGGGTAAGCAATATCGCACAGTTGCTCAATTCGCTGCCTAGCACCTGGTGCTGCAACTATCGTCAACGGCTTCACCAGTTCACGGTCTGAGATGTAGGTCCTTTCAAGCAGCAGAAAAGGTAGGCCAAAAATGTGGTCACCATGCAAATGAGTTATGAAAATGGTTTCAATATCTGATACTTTCAAACCTCTTTGACGCAATGAAATTAATGCTGTAGGCGGTGCATCTACGATGTGCCGCTTGTCAAATATGGCAAAAGAATGGTGTCTGCCGTTTGGTAGGAAGGCATTTCCAGTGCCAAGCATCACAATTTCATGCGCCATACTTTGCCCAGAACGCAATAGGTATTTTGTTAATCGGTTGAGTTCTTTGGCTAGTCTACCTTTGCTTGAAAGCATTTCCGAACCTTCAATTACCTCCGCCTTGAGGCCCTGTTGCTCGTAATGAGCGAGGTGTTCCCATGGCCGGTGCAGCAAAAAGTGAATGGAGTGCAAAAAACCCTTATTATACTAATATAATAGAGAATTATGTACTGAATGGTGAAGGCTCGAGAAAAGAAACTAGGCACATAGTGTTTGAATTGGGTGATTCAGGACTTGATTACAAAGTAGGAGATGCTCTGGGGGTAGTTCCTGAAAATCCTCCTCATTTAATCGAAGAGTTACTCCAGGTTCAAGGATGGGATCGAGATCAGATAGTTACTACTCACAACGGAGAGCGTACTTTATATGAAGCACTGAAAAAAGATTTTGAGGTGCATTTAGCAAGCAAGAAATTCGTCCAATCTTTAGCAGAAAAAGTAGTATCTACTGGTATGAAAATTACGGTAAAGATGGTTTCTCGCTCAAGGTCTAGGCAGCAGTGGTCGGCAAGTGAACAAGAACTACTACCTCCTGAATTAGCCCCTAGTGCGCCATCAGACAGCCCAGCGGAAAAAGTAGAGCACCTAATATCGGATCAAAAAGTAATGGAAGACTATCTTTGGACAAGAGATTATGTCGACATCATGAGTGAATTTTCGGCAAAGTACACTCCAGAAGAATTCTTTGAGTTAGCTAGTAGAGTCAAGCCAAGATTGTATTCAATTGCCTCTTCACATGATGCCCATCCGGGTTTGGTTGAATTAACAGTTGGAATTGTTCGATTCAGTTATCACGGCAGAGACCGAGGCGGCCTGTGTACCCAATTCATGGCCGATGAAATTGGTACAGGCCAACAAAGAGTCGGTGTATTCATGTCACCAACAAAATCTTTCGTTTTACCAGAAGACAAAAGCACAGATATCATAATGGTCGGTCCAGGTACTGGAATCGCACCTTTTAGAGCCTTCATGGAGCAAAGGGTGTTTGATGGTGGAAACGGTCGTAACTGGTTGATTTTTGGCGACCAATCTGCAAAAACAGAATTTTACTACAAAGAGGAAATAGAATCTTGGTTAGATAATGGACATATGTATCGATTTACCACAGCATGGTCT
>JAKMFF010000019.1 GCA_022425585.1 Candidatus Poseidoniaceae archaeon | reverse complement strand
GTGAGAATGCACTCGATTAGCGGTGCTCTCGTCGATTGCGTGTTCCATTAATCCTAACATCCATTCCCCAATGTCTTCTACATTAGGAAAAAACCCGGTGTAATCGGCCATTATATGCGTTCCGTGTGCCTTAGACATATCCGCCGCCCCGGTAAGAGTGTGATTTAAAGATTTCATCAAATAAACGATATTTCGCATCAAAATGTTGAACTCTATTTCCTCCGATTTTCGTTTTCCTAACTTTTCTATCAGTTGCGTTGTGAATTTCTAACATTTATATGGTGGATTATTCCTTTTGTCGCAAGCATTGCTGCGGTGAACTGAGTTAAGGGTGTGTCTTGCTGTGGTACAATTTCATTTACATCCATGCTAATTACTGTGGCCCTTGGGGCTGAAAATACTGCTTCAATGGTTTTTACCGCCTGCCAAAAACTAAGGCCGCCTGGAACTGGAGTTCCTGTAGCTGGAACGATACTGCCATCTAGTCCATCAATGTCTATTGTCAAATGTATCGGCCCCTCAATATTGTGTAATGTATCTAACCATTGTAACCATTTAGTATCACTTTCAAGCGTATCTGAGGCAAAAAATGTAGTTATTTTGTCATCCGTAATAATCCGCTCATACTCTTCTTTTGAAAAGGCCCTAATACCGACCTGATAGAGATGCTTAATCCCGTAATCCATTGCCCTTGCGGCAGCACAAGCATGAGAAAATGGCTCGCCGTCCAACTCTTCACGCAAATCAGCATGAGCATCTATTTGAACAATGTTTAATTTAGAATAATCTCCATCAATGGCTGGGTGTTTGGCAAGAGAATCGATTACTGCAGGCAGAATACCGTGTTCGCCACCAAGAATTATCGGGAAGGTTTTGCCATTATTCCATTCTCCGAGATACTTCGAAATACCTGATAATTGCTGTTGTAATGTATTTCCTGATCCATCCCATTCGGGGGCAGTGTGAATATTGTATCCGGCCGGTAAGTCCTCCCCGATAATTGGGTCGAATAGTTCCACTTGGCCGCTCGCAGCAACACACGCCGCTGGCCCTTGTGCGGTACCTTGGCCATAGGATGTTGTAAGTTCGTAAGGCACCTGCAAAACAACAATGTCAGGCTCGCCAACTTTGCTTGGCAAACCCAAGAAGTTGCCCTCGACGAATTCCTCTGCCACAAACCTTGGCAGGTCATTGTGGTATTGAGAGTTTGGTGTCATTTTTACGGTGGTGATTTGCCGTATGTCAGTAAAAATAGCCGGTTTTGACCGATGATTTAATATGGGTCGGTGTACAATATAATTACTGTTCTCGGACAATAAGTGCGGGGGCGGGGGTTTCTGAGATGGGCATGACACTAGGAGAATTAACGAAAGCAATTCAACAACATATCGACCTTGAAATGGATAGCGAAGTCGCCCAAGGTATGGCGGAACACGCCCTTGGATTCTTCGGGTTTTACAACAGGATTATCGACAACGCACTTGAGCCAACTGATAGAAACCTATTTTATATGTTCCAAGACTATAACTTACTAACTACAGAAAGTGAAGAAACTACATTGTGGGATGGACGTGAATGGCGTATACATTACTGGAAGTTCAAGCCCGATCTGCGTGAGAGCGTCGAAGCATATATGCAACGCAGCAAGAAAACTGAGGAAATCGATCCGTTTGCAGATGTTTACTCAAGCGGTGATGCTGGACAGATATGGACTAGAGAATCTGAAAAGGTAGTTAATCCGAACGCTTTCACTAGCGATTGGTGAAATCGCGCCATAACAAAGCATTTTTGTTATACGGTAATTACGGATTAACATGCGAGTTGCGCTTTTCCTTGTCGCTTCAATGTTGCTCGCATCAATTCCTATGGTTGCAGCACAGGATGATTCTGAAGAAGAGGCTGCATGGCCAGGAGACCCAATAGATGGTCACGTACACATGACTTGGGCGGCTATGACATTAGAAGTTAATGATTGGGCTGATAATTATCCAGAAATTGTTGATCTTGTGAGCGCAGGCGAATCAGAACTCGGGAAGGCTTTGTGGGTAGTCAGACTATCCGACTGGTCGGCGGATACCAAAGAAAACGGTGATCAAAAAGAGATTGTCTACATCGATGGTGGCCATCATGGCAACGAATACCTTGGAACTGCTCTGGCTTGGCTATCAGCGAAATGGTACATTAACGGCTGGGCTGAAGGCAATGAAGAAGCGATTGATGTATTGAGAAATACTGAGTTACACATACTGATTATGCTCAATCCAGATGGTAATGACATCGATACAAGATGGAATATCAATCAAGTCGATTTAAACAGAAACTATGACCATTACTGGAACACTTGTCCGACTACTCAACCCGGCAGCAGCGCATTCAGTGAGGCTGAAACAGCGGCTAATTCAGCATACATGAATGAGTTTGTTACAGACGCAGATTTGTATGTAACAATGCATACTGGAGTTTGGATTATGCTTTACCCATGGGGTAAATGGGCCCATCAGCCAGCAGATTGGGAACTGTTTTGGCAAATAAGAGATGATGTCCAAGCCAATGTTTCAAGTATTCCAATTCAAAATGCCAATCAAGGACTATATCCAAATTGTGGCACTAGTAGAGACTATGGCTATGGCGTAATGGGCTTCCCAACTTTTACCTTTGAGACTGATGATGAACAGTTTGTACCCGGCTCTTTTGAGAACCTAAATGACCGGTTAGAAGAAGAAATGGATGTCATGAGATATCTGATTAACAATGTCTGGTATTGGCGAGCTAGATTAGATGTCCAAAGTCTTGGGGTTTCTAGCGACGCCGTGGTGTTGGATGTGATGAATCATGGCCAAGCTTCAACCTCAAATGCCACGCTACAACATGTCGATTCTAACGGAGAGATTGTATGGACATCTGGTGCATTTACTGTGAACGCTAGTAACAGCACGAACATCGAATTAGACGTTTCAGGCATAAGCGTTGATGATGATGGTAGTTGGCAATTATACTACCAGAAGCGAGTGATAAATTCGTCTAAATGGGTCACAGAGCCAATCAACAGTAGTCTTGTAACAACAAAATCTAGCGATAATGGAGAAGGTTTGTTTGGTTATGGAATATTTAATCCAGTAACAGTGATTGTATCTGTTATCGGATTAGCAGCACTCTTGAAGCCAGAAGATGAAGAAATTTGTGAATCCGAATCACACGATAATTGAAATGCTATCGCACTTACGCCAACACAGGCGATAACATGGAAATGACTGTAAGCGTGAATGACAATATCAATGGAACACTAATTCTTCCAATAGTCGAAGGAACTGAATCAATACCTGAAGACTGTGAGCGAGGTTTGCCACAATCAATGAAAGCACAAATCAACAAAGTGCTCGGTGATGGTGATTTCAAAGCAAAAGCCAAAACAACATTATCTTTAGTCGGAGGAGAAGATGGTAACATCATTCTTTCTGGTTTAGGAAAGGGTGATGGAATCACTGTACATGATTACCGAAAAGCCGGTGCTGCAGTATTTGCCAGTATCAAAAAAATACACGGTAACGACTTCACTGTCAGGTTTATGGATGCTGGTGTAGCACATATGGCAGCATTTGCTGAAGGTATGATGCTAAGGGATTATTCATACGACCATTACAAAATGAAAGATGATGATAACGATGATGATTCTACCAAGCAAATTAGGCTTGCCTGTACTGAAAAAGAGGCTGGAGAATTAACCTCATTAGTAGAAAAGTACCGAGGCATTGCAAAGGGAGTTCACCTCTCAAGAGACCTTGGGAACTGCCCTCCAAACGATATGTATCCTGAAGAATTTGCAGATCGGGCTTGGGAATGGGCCAAACAATATGACAATGTTGAAGTCACCATCATCAACTATGATCAAGCACTGAAAGCTGGAATGGGTGGATTAGTTGCTGTTGGAAAGGGTTCTTCTCGCAAGCCTTGTATGGTCATCTTTGAAATGAATAAAGATGTCAAAGGTAAGTGTCCGGTTCTGGTTGGTAAAGGAATTACTTTCGATACTGGTGGTATTTCACTCAAGCCTGGAGCAAATATGGATGAAATGAAATACGACATGGGTGGTTCTGCAACAGTATTCGGTACAATGGAAGCATTGGCCCAGACTGGTCACAAAGGCAAAGTTGTCGGAATTACCTGTATGGCTGAAAATATGCCTGCAGCAAATGCAACAAGACCCGGAGATGTGATCAAGGGCTTATCCGGTAAAACTATTGAAATTTTGAATACTGATGCTGAAGGAAGACTAGTACTATCCGATGGACTTTGGAAAGCTGGTGAGTATGATCCAGAATACATTGTTGATTTTGCGACACTAACAGGTGCTTGCGTCGTGGCGCTCGGTCACGAAGCGACCGGTCTGTGGTCAAATAATGATGAATTTAGAGGCCGAATCCACGACGCCGGTAACGCAGTTGATGAGTTGGCATGGCCTATGCCGCTATTGCCTGCATTTGAAAAAGAGATGACTGATTCTAAGATTGCCGATACAAGAAATCTAGGTGCTGGACGTTGGGGTGGAGCAAATACTGCTGCTGCCTTCTTGAAGCAGTTCGTACCAAATGTCGATTATGACAAGGATGGCGAACAAATAACTTGGGCTCACATGGATATTGCTGGAACTTACTGGGGTGCTAAGACCAATAACATGGTCAAAAACGGTGCCACAGGAGTTCATGGTAGACCCATGCATCACTTGATTACTCAAGGATGAACTGTTAACTTTGTAGGTTTAGCGTCTAATAAGTAAAACAATCAAAATTATCGAACCGATTGCAGAAACCATTCCCACAAACAGGAATATTTGTTTCATATTATCATCTTCTGAATCATCTGAAAGTTCTGTATCTTCATCGTCAAATGAGCCGAAGGTGCTGCCAACTGCCGGTCCAGTATTTTCTTCAACATGCTCGATGACAACTATCGTCCCATTTTGTACATCGCCATTGGATGAAATTGATTGATAATTGTACTCACCAATGCCCCAAGTTCCGTTGAACCAAACGGTGAATGATTCTTGACAATCTGATGATGAGTTGTTTGTTGGAAGAGGGCAGTCTTGGTAGATTTCACCAGAATCCCAATCCTCTGAACCGTTGTATAGTCCATCACCATCAGAATCAAAGACAATTCTTTGTGTTACATTTTCTCTTGAATCTGCATTGTACCACATTATTGAATCATTATATTCGATTTGTGTAGCCATTGGTTGAAGATCGTTTTGTTTGACAATAACATTGAATGTACTAGCCGAGTGAGCTTGCGCGAGGCCTGGGACTAGAATCAAGACAACTAAAGCGAATCCAACAAGTCCGTAGTTTCGTCTCATGATTTAAGCCAAATCACATGCCTAAATAAAATAAATTAAATTGTTAGATTATTTTACCCGTTAATTGAAATAGAACAGATAATAGCGGGCAACATGCTTAGAAGGGAACTTCACGATGATGTCAGTGCGGCAGATAAGGTAATTGTAATTGCACTGGCCAGTCTGCTAACCGTCAGCGTAATTTCGGCAATTGCTTACATGAGTCTAGACTCTGATGAAGAAGATAGTTCCAGTTCAAAGTCGATGGATTGGATTGACCCTGTTGTAGAAATAGAAGATGAAAGCCACAGCCACACCGATTTAATGGCACCCAGATTGCAAACTGAAAATATGATTTTGATCGATTATCACAATCTAAATTGTGATGGCAATGTCGCCCCGCCAGCCGAATTGGACAATGTTGCAGGCAGACCATGTTATCCAGAATTCAAGAATGTCGGCCCTACTCCAGGAGACTCTTCTGAAATTTCGATAGAAGGTAACTTCATGGAAGATTGTGTCAAGCACCCCGACGGCACAGGCGGTTGCTATGCTTATGTTTCATCCTACAACCAATTCGAAATCCTAGACATCTCTGAGCCGAATAACATGGTTTTACTATCAACTTATTACGCAGAAGTCGGTAGAATGATTGACATCAAAGTAACCCCAGATAATAACTGGGTACTTGTTAATCATGAATTGACTAACAGTGATTTAGACCCAATTCCTCAAGACGATGATGCAAACAGTGGTGCAAATAGATTAGATGTTATTGATGTGTCAAATAAGAATCAACCAATTAAAGTAGCAGAATGGAATAATCCTCCTGCAGGTTTCCACAATCAAGACCTCCACGTAGACTGTGATTGGGAAAATGCACCAGCAATCTATGCTCAAGAAGAATGTCATCTATTCTTGTATGGCGCTGACCCATATCCTGAAATGGTCGAAGGAGACTCTGGAGTATTCTACAAAGGCACCCAGATATTCTATGTTCCACTTGGTTTTGAATCATGGAGACCTGATGTTAATGATGAAGACCAAAATGTGAGTCGAGAAATTATTCGTTGGGGCGGATATACTCCCGAGCCTGAAACCACTTGTGGCGGTTCATTGTTCAATCACGATAACGTATTCCATATCCACCCGATTACTGGACAAGCTCTACTCTACATTTCCTACTGGGACGCCGGACTAAGAATCGTCGATGTCTCAGAACCTCCTAGTGTTGCTGATCCCCTTGGAGTAAATTGGCCTCAGAATAGTGAGGTCGGAAGATGGTTGGGTTGTCCAAGTGCAGACGATGGTTGGTACGGTCCCGATGGTGGCGGCCATGCAGGGATGACTCCAGAAGAGTGGGGTGGAAGTAGTGGTGCGCTAAATGGCAACGGATGGATTCACTATGCGGTACCTTACGATCACTTGCTATGTAATGGTGCAGCAGAAACCGACCCAATGAACACCTGGCCGGATGAATGCGGAACAGGTCCGGAAGACCCTGTCTACGGCATCAATTGGAGGCACCTAACATTGATTGCTCCAGAGTATGGAACCAATACTAATCACACCGGATATGTTTGGACTATTGATACTACAGACCCGGCAAAACCGTTTTTGCTAAGCAAGTGGAAATTACCAGGAACAAGTATTCTGCCTGATGGCAGTGTCCATGAACATCATTACATCCCTGGCGGGTACATTTACAGCCCGCACAATGGTGATACTGGGACTAATGGCCACGTCTACTGGACGCACTATCACGCTGGAAATTGGGTTACTGATCACAGCCAAATCTGGAGTGAAACCCAATGGGTTGATGGAACTCCTGCACCTGAGGTTGGATTCCCTGCAATAGAGCAAATGGCAGAAACTGTCACTATGGGATATTACTTGCCTGCTGGACCAACATGGATTGAAGACCCTAAGGCAACTCTTGGGTACGATATGGCTGATTGTTGGGCTTCCTGCATGATACCGTTTGATTGGGGTCTACAATATGATCCAAGAGGATTCTTGTTCATCTCAGAAATGGTTTCTGGAGTATATGTCGTCCAAATGGACGAGGATATCAATTCTCAATACCTCTATCCGCCATTGTATACTAATCTAGAAGATGAGTGATTTTATCACCCGCAGGTCGGTTAATTAGCCTCTCGATCAAGATTAGTTGGGGACGATGCGACTACGTACCAGTACTATTACCATAATTGCGACATTTACTACGAGAATCAATTGTGGAACATTGTCAAGTTGCTTGGTTAATGCTAGCATCAAAAAAGCGAGCGATTGGAATCCAAAACCAAGGAGGGAAGATATGGTGAATTCAAACGACAAGTTTTTTGATCCTTTGCCCGAAAATATCGAGATTATTCGGTCTTGCCAACTAAATAATAATAGGTATACTGAATGAAACAAATCGACAGTGCGTTGTTTTTCCCATGGGTATGCTACAGGCTTGGTACTTTCGTCAATTCGGCTTGTAGTATCTCCTGAACTCAATGTCCTCATGGCGATTGAGTAATGGTTGAATAGAGAATATTGGAATAACGTTGCTAGGATAATTAGACTAGTAACTAATACATCCCATTCCAGCAAAATCCCAAAACTACACATTATCAAAATTAGTCCAATTGAGTCAGCTATTGTGTCCCAATACCTTCCAACATGCGATGGTTTATTGCGAATTCTAGCCAATTCTCCATCAACTGCATCAATTACTCCTTTGATAATGAGGAGTGCACAAGCAACAACCGTCGAATCGTTCAGAATTAACCAAGAACAATAGATTGTGAGTAGAAGGTGAAGATTAGTCACCTGAATTACTGATATTGGTTTATTTTTAAGACGTTTAGCAACCATTCGAGCTAATGGTCTACCCCAATCCGACAAATCGATGACTCGTTTATTCCCATATTTGCCGGTTGCCACTGATACGCCCATCGACTCCTGCTAGCAC
>JAKMFF010000016.1 GCA_022425585.1 Candidatus Poseidoniaceae archaeon | reverse complement strand
ACCATACGTGGTGCCAAATTTGCGTAAAAGTCTAGCAAAGCAAAGTTGGGGGATTTATTCTGGTGACATTCCATTTCTCAATCGATTATTTCTCGACTCAGACTTAAGCATGCATATTCATGCCAAGGGAGAGGTAATCGATACTATTGATACACCGAATAATAACCAAGAACAGACGGTAAAAGTACGGGCTGCAGGTGGAGCAGGCCGCTACAGCGTTGATGTTACAGTAGCGTGCAATATCGATCAGTTATCAGCTACAGAAGCATTTCAGGTACCGTTCAAAGTATTTTCATTTGACCTTGAAACCAGTATCAAATACGAAGCAGTGCTATGTGCTGCGGCTTGGATTGAAGATATGGGAACTGGAGTACGCCAGAAATATGCCTTAGAAGGCGATGAGGCTCACATTTTAGAACAACTTACGCTAATTGTAAGGTCGCAAGACCCGGATATTATTACTGGCTATAATATCGATAATTTTGACTTACCTAGACTACGCGACCGAACTGAAGAGTTGAGTAAAAAAGGGGGGTGGCGTCGCAAGGCAGCATTATTTGGTTGGGGTAGAGTAGAACAATCCGAGGCAGAATACAAGCGAGGCAGAACTGGATTGATGCCAAAGCGGCAAAGTAACCGTGCGTGGAATGTTGCAGGTCGCAGCGTTGTTGATGCTTGGTGGCAAACTCGTATGACCATTCGACCACAACGAGAAACCTTGTCTTATGTCGCCAAATTGTTGTTCCCAGATGATTCTGAGCGACATAAAATGGACGTAGATGCCTCTAAGATGGACGATGAATGGGCCGCAAGACCAGATGTCGTGATGGAGTACTGTATCCGTGATGCCGAATTACCGTTAGATATACTCGAAGAATTACAAGCGATTAGACGAAAGGAAGCAACTGCAGCAGTCGCTAAAGTTAGCTTTGATACTGCCGCAAACGGCAGCTCCAGCCAATTAGTGGACTCACTCATTATCCGTTTGGCAGACCGGGAAAATGTCGCAGTTCCTTTAACAGGTTCAGCAGAACCCAAAGAAGGTCAAATTACCGGCGGTTATGTTCACGATGTAGATGCGGGCCTCCATCCGTGGATTGCCGTACTTGATTTCAAGAGTATGTATCCCTCAATTATGATCGGTAGCAACGTCTGTTACACTACCCGAATTGACCCGATACAATCCGATCAACCGGCAGACGGTGAACCTGTACACGTTGCGCCAACTGGTGCTAGATTCCGTCATCAAAGCGTTCGCAAAGGTCTCGTTCCAACATTGCTCGAAAACCTCATGGCTCAACGTGATATTCACAAAGCGGAATTGACAACAGCCAAACAAACCGAAGACTCAGCAGGGATGATGTTTCATGATTCAATGCAGTATGCAGTTAAGATCCTCATGAATACTTTTTACGGAGTATTTGCCAGCGGATTTTATCGTTTCACCCATCGTGACTTAGGTTCATCAATTACTGCTTGGGCCCGGTTTAATATCAAAGATATCATTGCTCAATTAGACGCAGAAGGACATCATGTTGTCTACTCAGACACCGATTCAATATTTGTTCGCTCACCGGTGCCAGAAGGCTCACCGGCGACAATTAAACCCGAAGAACACGAAGCAGCAGCAAGTGGCGATAAGGCAGCCTTGGAAAAACTGGAAGCATGGAATGATGCTAAACAAAGCATGATTGATTTTGGTCTTGAGATAGCCGAGCGTTACAGTAAAGATTCAGCAATTTTGGAATATGAAAAAGGACTTTCGGTATTCTTTTCCCACGGTGCTAAAAAGCGTTATGTGGGTCAAGTTGTTTATCCAAATGAAGAAATGTTAATTCGCGGTTATGAAACCCAGCGAACCGACTCATTTGCTTATTTGACTAAGGCAATGAAGCAATTGTTCACCTACGCACTAGCAGACCAAGAACAAGAGATTGTCAGTTGTGCGCTTGCGCGGGTAAAGGCGTTGAAAAATAATGAAGTTGATCCAACCGAGCTTATTCTGGCAAAGTCTTGTAAGGGCCAAGTCAAGAAAGATGGTAGTGTTGATTTTTCTAAGAATTATGCCAATCCTGACAGTATGGCGCAAGTCAGAGTGGCAAAAGCGCGTATTGCACTTGGTCTAGGGTTTACCTCGGGTATGAAAGTCTCGTATGTGGTAACCGATGC
>JAKMFF010000346.1 GCA_022425585.1 Candidatus Poseidoniaceae archaeon | reverse complement strand
GTCTAGAATAGTACATTCATATGGTCAAGTTATCCGCAAGGATAGTTACTTTCCAATCCACGGTCGTTTGCACATAGACATCAGAGCTAGCTTTATTGTTAGAGAAGGAGGATTGCGTGGGCTGTTTGAACTCGCTCGTCATTCTAGGCAGTCGCCACAGGATATCTCTAGATTGTCTCCTGGTTCGGTAATCAGCGCTATTCAAATGCGTATAGCAATGGAGGATGGCGTATTGGTGCCGTGGAAAAAGAATCGTCCAGAAGACACCAAAACCGCGTGGGAATTAATGATGGCAGACCGTGGAGGTTTGTATCTCGATAGTAAACCGGGTATTTATCGCGATGTAGTCGAACTTGATTTTGCCAGTTTATTTCCAAGTATAATTGCTACTCGTAACATCTCACCAGAAACCCTGAATTGTGCTTGCTGTCAACCTTCCTTCGATGAATTGAGTCCATCTCATTATTTGCCGTTAGACATCAGTTCAGCAAGCGGTGAATTCAGGAGAAGGCATCTAGAGGAGCGCATTGGAACAGGTTTGTTTCCAATAACCAATTCTTGGGCTTTGCCGGTACCGGGATTATCATCACATACATGTGGCCGAGTTCACGGTTTTCTTGGTCGCGTAGTTGCACCAATAATCGAAAGGCGTCGCCAACTAAAACAGCAGATTATCACCAAAGGAGATGAAACTGATAAGCAGCAAAATGCGTTGAAATGGCTGTTAGTGACTTGTTTTGGTTACACTGGGTATAAGAATGCCAGGTTTGGCAGAATAGAGGCTCATGAAGCAATTTGTGCTTGGGCTCGTGAGATATTGCTACAAACAATAGCTATTGCTGAAGAAGAAGGATGGACAGTATTACATGCGATTGTAGATTGTGTTTGGATCCATCGGGAGGATGTCTCACGTGAAGAGAAACGAGAGTTAGCAAACCGTTTTTCCAAGCGAGTCTCACAGGAAATTGGTATACCTCTGGAGTATGAAGACCTCTACCATTTTATTGGATTTCTACCAAGTAGAGTCCACGGTGCAGGGTCACTGACCAAGTATTGGGCTTATGGTGAGAAAGGCTTGAAAGTTAGAGGTATAGAATCGAGACAACATTCAACTTGTAATTGGGTTAAGAACTTACAAGATATGGCTTTGCAGATTTTGGTAGATTGCGTTAACGACGGAATAGACGTAAGGAAGAAACATGTCCAGAATATCGTTTGCAATCTTTTGCATGATGAATTATTCAAACTTAGCCATGATCAGATCTGCTTAGTAGACTTGGTAGTGACTCGCCGTGTTAGTAAAACAATAGATCAGTTCACAGTCTCAACCCTAACTCAATCAGCTCTACTACGAGCCAATTCCTTAGGCCATGACATTCCTCCAGGGCGCAAAGTGAGGTTTGTTGTCGTTAGGTGCGTTACTAAAAATCCTGCAGATAGAGTTGTTTTGTTAGAAGAATTAGAGAATTCAAGAAATCTAAGAATTGATTTTTCTTATTATCGAGATTTAGCGATAAGAGCCATGTGGGCTATCCTAGCACCATTTGGCTGGAGTGATGATGAGATCATCGCTGGAAGCAAGTCGGTGACACTATTTGATTTTAAACCAAATTCTTAGTCGATTAGGATTATATCCTCAATTTCATCTTGGAAAGTGGACCATAGTTGCTGGTGTAATATTCGATTGCAACTTTGTTGTAAGGTCTCTTGTTCTTGCCATTCTTCACGAAATCCAGAACTGCCACTGGGGCGATGAACCAACCACATTTTGAGCCTACTGCCAATTTTCTTTCTGCGTCCTAGTAGATTTTGATTACACTGATTTTCAACAATATCTAGTAACATCTTGTGGCGCTTTGAATGAGACTTTGCGGCAGTAATTACGATTACAGCAACATTATTCTTAACAGCAATTTGATTCAGTTTGGCCATACTTCTTTTCAATAATATTCGAGCCTCTCTATCTTTTACCTGTGAGTCTAGATGCATGACAACCGGGCCATCAACGATTACCAGTCTAGCCATCGTTATCGCCAATTCATCTACTAGCCGATCAATTAGTGATGCAAACTGATGAACAGTGAAGCCCCGGCCGATGAACAAATTGTGCAGCAAATTGTGAGCGTTAGGATATGTCTCAGGAATACATGCAAGAACTCGAGCGGGATTGAACCTACATGCCCCGTCAATCCAATGGACATATTGTCCGTCCATCAATGCCATAGCGGCCCAGGCTTCAGCGTATATTCGCATAGTTTTGCCAGCAAAACCACTGCCGCACAAGCGATATATCCCGC
>JAKMFF010000341.1 GCA_022425585.1 Candidatus Poseidoniaceae archaeon | reverse complement strand
ATAGGAGTCGATGAAATTGTTCGTCTTGACTGTACAGAATATATGGATTCAAATGCTTTTCAGACAATCATTTCTGGAGTAATCTCTCAAGATGGATATGAGGTCGTATACTGCGGCAAATCCTCAGCAGATACTGGCTCTGGTTCAACTGGCCCTGGTGTTGCTGAGAAATTAGGCTGGGCTTCTGTCTCAAATGTAACGGGCATAACATTTGCTGATGGACTAACTGTAACCGCTCCAGCAGAAGGTGGCGATGCGATAATTAATGTCGCCATTCCAGTAGTTGTGAGTTGTGACAAAGGCGCCATAAAGGTAAGAAAACCAAATGTCAAAGGAATTATGATGGCAAAAAGAGCACAAGTAGAAGTCAAAAGTGTCAGCCCTAATACCTCCAGTGTGACCATTGTTTCACAAAGTATGCCTCCTGAAAAGCCAGCTGGCAAGAAATTCGAAGGTGGACAATCAGCAGAAACTGTTGTTCAACTACTAAGAGATGAAGCAAATATTATTTGAGGTGAAATCATATGACAGAAACAGTAATTATAGCAGAAATGAATAAAGGAAAAGTAAGCCCAACCACAAATGAACTAATCAGTGCAGCTAATCTTCTGGGATCAAATTGCACACTTGTGATACCCTGTACAGATTCAAGTGTCGCTGATGAAGTAAGTAACGTTGCGGGAGTTACAAAAATAATCGCAGCAAAATCCTCCGTCTTTACCAACTATGACGCATCAGGTTGGGCACAAGCATTGGATTCTGTTGCTCCGCAGGGAATAATTGTTACATCTGCATCGGCACAATCAAAAGACTTAGCAGCAAGAATTGCCTCAAGAAGAAACATATCAGTGGTTCAAGATGTTATAGCCATTGATGGAAACACGTTAACTACACCAATTTATTCTGGAAAAGCCATTGAAAAAGTAGCAATAAACGGTAATGTTGTAGTAAGCATTCGGCCAAACGTATTTCCCGGAGCTAACAATGACGGCTCTTGTGACATACAAGTGATAGATGCTTCTGGGGACTTGTCCACTGCAGTAAAAGAATTGGTAGAAAGAGCGTCCACAAGGTTAGACGTATCTGAAGCTAACATCATTATTTCAGGCGGAAGAGGAATGGGCTCACCTGATAACTTCTCGCACCTTGAGGTAATTGCCGACACTTTAGGAGCTGCAGTTGGTGCTTCAAGAGCTGCTGTTGATACTTGGGCAGACATCCCTCACTCAATGCAAGTTGGACAAACTGGAAAGACCGTCAACCCAAATCTATACATCGCAGTCGGAATATCCGGCGCTATACAGCACCTAGCTGGAATGCGTTCATCGAAGTACATTGTAGCAATTAACAAAGATGCTGATGCGCCAATCTTCCAACATGCAGACTATGGAATAGTTTCAACTTGGGAAGAAGCATTGCCGGTATTAAGCAGTGCATTGTCAAATATGCTCTCATGATTTGTGAAATTCTGCAAATGCTGGGCTGTTTACTCCGACAAATGGGTTAGTTGATTTTTCTATACCAATAGCCGTTAATGGACCATGTCCAGGATGAACTACGGTGTCGAGATCTAATGGCCATAATTTAGTCATAACTGAATTAGCTAATAAATCGAAATCTCCACCTGAATGTGGTAAGTCTGTCCTTCCAACTGAACCCGCAAATAGTGTATCTCCAGCAAATAAATGATTGGGCCCATCTTCGATTTTTACCTCGATACAACAACCGCCAAGTGTGTGACCTGGAGTATGATAGATTTCAAATGTGAGCGACCCAAGTGTTAGTGTCATATTATCTTCTAGCTGCTTATCTGCTATGGCAGGAGTTGGCAAACTAAACCCCCAACGCTGAGCTGAAATTTGAGCCAAGGATTGTAAGTAATCATCTTCGGGATGTAAGTACCAACTTACATCATACCTATCAAGCAACAAAGGAATCTCTCCCGAGTGGTCAAAATGAGCATGAGTATTTACCAAAGCGATCACCTTCCTGTTTGATAAGCCACAGGATTTC
>JAKMFF010000338.1 GCA_022425585.1 Candidatus Poseidoniaceae archaeon | reverse complement strand
CTGCATAGCCGTCTGGTCCCTTTGCCTGATCTGGGCAGTTATCCAGGCTGTCGACTAATCCATCATCATCAGAATCTCGTTCGTTGTTTGCACAGCCTTGCAAATCAACTGAGGTCTTGTACAATGAATTGGTAGTTGGACATAAATCGGGGTTATTTCCTGAACTATTATCGCCATAGCCATCACCATCAAGGTCTCGCCACTGAGTTATATCATCAGTAAAGGCATCAGCAGTGCCACTTGGCGATGCTGCCCAATCTTGGTCTGGGTCCGACCAGCCATCTAAATCAGCATCTAAGCAGCCAAATCTATCTTCGGTGGAGTTGCCTGCGGAATTGGGACATTGATCACCCTCAAACCCGAGGATATTGTCCCCATAGCCATCAGAGTCTGAATCAAACCATTGAGTTTCTTCGAACGGGAATAAATCGTCTTGACCTGAATACCCATCAGAATCCCAGTCAAATTCCAATGCTGATTCATCGATACAACCGTCTGCCAGTACAGGATAACCTATTCCAGTATCTGGGCAAACATCTGTATCATCTGTCACTCCATCACCGTCGGTATCTTTTTGCGAAGTCGAGCAACCAAATTCATCTGGCACTTCTTGACTTGGAGTATTTTCACATGAATCTAGATAATCATAAATTCCGTCTGAGTCGGTATCTATCTCTCTTTGTACTTGGCTACATCCACTGGAATCGACAGGATCTTCTGGGAAAGTTGAGGGGCATACATCATCTGCATCGCTTACTCCATCTGAGTCTGAATCAACTTGATTTAACGCACATCCATCAAGATTAACAACCAATCCTAATTGTGTATTTGGGCATAAATCTTCTTCATTAATGACAAAATCTCCATCATCATCATTTCCATCAATCAATGGACAACCTATGCCCAATGTGCCATTAATTACTCCAACCGCTTGCGGACACATATCCGCATTATCTCCGCCCTGGAAATCGCCAAAACCATCTCCATCAGTATCTGTCCATTGTTCTGAATTGAACGGGAACGCATCTCCTGATTGGTTTTCTCTAAGTCCAGTAGCCGGGTTGATATCGAAAGTGTATATGTCCCGATAGTTATCTCCATCCGAATCCAGGCAGCCGTAATACGGATTGGATGAATTTCCGGCAACTAGTGGGCAACCATCTAATTGTAATCCTTCGGAATTTGAGCCATTGTAGTAATCAGTAAACGAGTCAGGATATCCGTCTTCATCAGAATCTTGTGCAGCAGCAATATTATTGGGGAAATAATCTGGACTAGTCGCATTTTTTGAGCCGTTATCACCAAAACCGTCGCCGTCAGAGTCTGCCCATTGAGTAGAATCAGCTGGCCATAAATCTGCACCTAGGCTTGAATTCCAAAAGTTAGTCGGGTCTGATGAGCCATCACCATCTGTATCAATACATCCTAGACGGTCGCGATATGAAGTACCATACTCGAATTTACAAGCATCACCAGTTATGAAGTCTGAAGAATTGTCACCATATCCATCACCATCAAAATCGGTATACTGCCGTTCATTAAATGGGAATTCATCTCCTGGCGGAGCATTTTGATCATACCAAGTTTCACAACAGTCCGGACCATGGTTATCGCCGTATGAATCTCCATCTGAATCGAAGGCTTGCTTCCAATTATCGATAAAGATGTCACCAAATGGATAAAATGAAGTCCAATCAACCCAGCCATCTTGATCGAAGTCTGAACATCCTAATCTACCAAGCCAGGATGTACCGTATGCAGTATTACAATTATCCCTGAGATCATCATATCCATCATTATCAGTATCTAGACAACCAAAATACAACATTGAAGATTGGCCTATTTGATTTAGACAACTATCGAATAGAGGACCAAATTCGTTATCGCCGTAGCCATCACCGTCGCTATCTAACCATTGATTGGGAATGCTGACTAAATCATCAATCCCATCGAAAATGAAGTCACTATCTTGGTCAAGATATAGATTTATTCGGGATAGAGCATTTGAATTTGGATTTTTTGCCGTTAAGGAATAGGAGTCATCTTGAGTTCTATCGAATGAAAATTGCGAGTCTGAGGCGATATCACTGAAGCTACCTGTATGCCAAGTATTGGTTAATTCTAGGTCGCTTTTATACTCCAAAGAATTCCATGTCAACTTATTCAATTCAGTATCAATAGCAATCACGATGATATGTGAATTATTCGTCAATAAAAGAAAATCATGTCCTGTTGGAACTGGGAAATTGGAAATTGGATTCCAGACGTCGTTATTTTTGACAAATAATGAATTATTTTCGCTATTTATTGCAACAACGGTCAAATTTCCATAGTTGGAAGTTTTTACGCTATTACTAGCAAAACCGCTTGGCTGAGGCAACAGATTTGAATTCCATGTATTGGATGCGTCATCTTTTTCATACAAAACGAACAAACCAGAAGAGGATACCGTGGCTAAAATTGTCGTGTTTTCTGCATCTTTTATCAATGAGAAATTAGTGCTTATATCAGTCTCTAAAGCAATAAATTCACTCGCAGTATGTGTTCCGTTCCAGGTAAGTAAAGTGAGATTACTTGAGAGTCCATCATCTAGAATGGTCGCAATTTGGATTTCATCATCGACAATCATTGAAGTAAAATATCCTGAAGAGGTAGAACTTGAAGTGCTTAGTGATTGGCTGGACCATTGTTGATTATTTTCCACTATTATTATCTCTTGAGATAGATCATCAAAATATACTATTTTTGGTTGCCCTGAGGAATTAATCAGTAATTCTATTTTGGTAGATATTTCTACGTTTGAGGCTACTAATTGTTCAACCCAACCAGTCCCCTCATTGATGTTCAAGAATAGTTCTTTGCTGTTGGGTGAATAATAAGCAATGAATTGATTTCCTTCATCATTTATCGATGACGAGAGGTGAGTAATATCGCTGTAGGAAAGGCCTATTTGTGACTCCAAAGCAGTGTAAGAATCATAGGTTCTTTGTACTATTCCGTCACGATAATAGAAAATAATTGGTTCACCCGACGAGGTTAATTCAAAATTAACTGCATGCCAATCACCACTTGTTGGGTTGGTTATGTTTTGAGAAATCCAGGAATTACCTTGCGAACCTTTTCCAAGATTTATTTTGATGATGTTGGTTTTTGAGTCATTAGTTACCTTGCACACTATTGTTGGCGAACCATCTGCTGATGATTGAATAACCCCGCCTGAAATTTCACCGTGTATTGAATATTCGCTCACATCCCAAAGAGTTCTAGAAACATGGTCTATTTGTGATAAATGTGTTTGATTTTCATTCACCATGTTTGAGGATGCTAAGAACTCGGATAAACCATCGGCATTAGAATCGCCAAAGTTACTTATCGATTGACCTAAAGCTAATTCACCAGACCTAACCATCAAACCATTGTTAGCAAATCCTGATTGAGATCCCAAGTATAAGTCAATGTTAGAATTTGAAGCACTACTCCTTCTAGTAATCAAAAAATCGTTGTAGCCGTCTTGATTAGAATCACCAGCAGAAACAAAATTCAAACCTAGAAGTTGATTTGGCCCACCATAAATTCGGTTATCTGGTAGATTGTTAATTCCTGACGAATTTCCGTAAAATATCCAAACATTACCACTATTGAAATCATTAGTCGTGTTGTAAGGTTCTGAGATAAACAACTCATCAAAGCCATCGCCATTTAAATCGTTGATGATTTGAACTTTATAGCCAAATAAAGTTCCTGGAATGGTGGATTGAAATTGCGAATCAGGATCATAATCAAACCCTGTTGCTGAACCATATCTTATTTCCACTGAGGAAAACCCAGAACTATCCTGCAAATCACCAGTATTTCCAATGACCAAATCAACAAATCCATCGCCATTTAGATCTCCATCCGCTGAAACTGATTGGCCATAATTGCTACCCTGAAGTAACTGATTTGGACTATCCATTTTCACCCATGTGTTGGAGTGTGAACCACCAAAGAATAGTTCGACTAAACCATTATCACCGTTTGAATCGTGGTCTATGGAACAGACAATTATGTCATCATAACCATCAGAGTTTAGGTCTTCAACATATTCCAAACAAGACCCGTAAGATTCTCCAGTAGTTGCCGGGTTCGAGATTCCACTCACCATAGCTAAATTCTCGGATAAACCTGCCTGAGAACCAAATGAAAACTCGACAATTCCGTTATTGTTAGCAAATCCGGGAGAACCTATGGAAAGGTCGCTAAATCCATCTCCATTGAAATCACCAACCGCTAATCCTTGGCCTAAAAATATTGAAC
>JAKMFF010000317.1 GCA_022425585.1 Candidatus Poseidoniaceae archaeon | reverse complement strand
ACCTAGTAGTGACCAACCATTATTCAATGAACGGGTCAATTAATTAAAAAAATACTCAATTTGTCTTGTTGAACATACTTCTTCAAGAAGGAGTTGTTAGTGGGAGCAAATACGGGCGATTAGGGTAGTCTGGATATCCTTCCGGCCTTCGGAGCCGGAGACGTGGGTTCGAATCCTGCATCGCCCGCCACTAACTAATACTAACAAAGGGCGATAGATTGTCAAATATCGTGTCGTAAATTGGTTATTTGGCAACCTGCATCGCCCGCCAATATCAATCAATAATATGCGGAGCGATTGATTTCCAAATCTACTGAATACCATCGGTTAATTGGAAAACTGCATCGCCCGCCAATATGTGCTAATTCAAGTGGATGATTTAATTGTCAAATATCGTGTTGTAAAGTGGTTATTTGAGTTTAGTAAATAATTGAAACAACATGCTCTACGTTGATGGTTTCTTGATTATCATCAAAAGTAATTGATAATTCATGGACTTGGAAGGTATTGAAGTGCAAGGTATCCCAAACACCAGAACCTCCATTCTCAATATTTGCTGACTTCTTTTGACAAACATCATCTACCTCATCCATGATATTCCAGGTAATTCCAACAGAATCTCCTCCAGATATTATCTCATCAAAAGTTTCGGGGTTTTCAACAACCGAGTTGACTTCAATCATCTGTGCACTGGCTCCACTATTGGCTGGTACGGGATCAAACACAAGGGTTTGTGGCTGATCGGTATTTGCTTCAACCCATTCAATTCGCATATCAACTTTAATTGAAATGATTGCTTCTACTTGACCTCCATCTTCATCAATTGCATAAGCAGTGATGTTGTACCAACCGTGTTGCAAAAATTCGAACGATATTACCGAGTTGTTCGCGGCATTAATCTCTAATGAATCAGTTCCATCGTTGAGATTTATACCAAAAGTAACGATATTCACATCAGCAGTTGTCGATGAAAAATCAAAGTCAATAGTTGGGCTAGTAGTTGAGGTTTTATCACCATTTGAGTAAGATTCCACAATCGTTCCACTATCAGCGCTATGCTCAACCGACAGCGAAATTGTCGATTCAGCACCCTCTTCTGACGTACATCCTGCCAAACTCAATGTCATGAGCAGTACAACAAATAATGCATACTTGGTGCTGCCCATGGTCAAGGCAAGTACGGTTTGTATAAAACCTCAACTAAACCATGGGTGACTGCCCCAATGGTTGCGAGGAACTGGTTTTCCTGTTGTGAGATAGTGATTATGGCCTCTTAGTACCGACTTTAGGTATGATGATAAGCGAGGCTTGATGAAAATATGGAACGGCAGATATGACAACACTTTCCCTAACTTAGCCAAGATATATGGGTAAACTGTAATGGTTAGTTTGGCTTCTGTTGAACTCAATGATTCAATATCCCACTTTACGAAGGATTGAGGCCCACCTTTCTCACCAATGATTAGCTGATAACCTTCACCTTCACTCCAAGTTACAAATTGCCGAATAAAAGTCAACCCACTTAGGTAAACTAACTCGTCTTTATGTTCTTCTAGGTTCCAGGTTATGGCCTTATTTGAGCGACAGAATGGATGGGTGTCGTTGAGACTCTCTGGTCGACTAATCTCTTTCCAGAGATCTAGTTTGGCAACCGGAATTACCAGTGACTGTGAGACACTGTGCCGCTTCATGTACAGGTTGTGTTGTTCAACCATACTTTTGCCATTCAGCGCCAGTCCACCAGTAGGTGTTGCCGTCATCCATTGCCCTCCAGGTATATCCTGCTTCATCAGTCCACTGTCGCAGAACGTTTGGTTCAGCCACGACTGGTTGTGCTTGGACAACCTCGACAGTTTCAACTGGTTGCGGTTGGTATGCTTGTTGGACTGGCTGTGCTGTTGCTTGAGTAGCGTATGCTTGTTGGGCTGGCTGTGCTGTTGCTTGAGTAGCATATGCTGTTGGTTGAATTGGCTGTAAGTCGTTCATTAGACCAGCACTTGCAAAGTCCTTTGACAGTGTTGCTGCAGCGCCCTTAGATCTTACCAGATAGAATCCTCCTGCACCGCCACCAAGTAGTAAAATTACTACCAAGGCAATCCAGATGAAGCTGTTGGAATCATCGTCTGAAGAACTTTCAGCATCATCATTTGAGTCGTTTACCTCAGACGGAGGCATAATCACCTTATCGACAACGTGGATTATTCCGTTTGAGGCTAGTACATCGGTAGTGGTAACTTCAACATCACCAATCATTACTTTGCCGTCCATTTTGGTCAGTGTCAAATTGTCACCGTTAGCCATTGCTAGCATCATGCCGTCGGTTACTTCAGCACCCCATAGTGATCCTGGGTGAACATGGTGTAGCAATATGTCAGTCAAAGTTACTTTACCTTCTGGCGTATTAAGGGCAGCAAGATCAATTCCAGCATCAACGAATGCTTGGTCTGTTGGAGCGAATACTGTGAACGGTCCTTCACCCTCTAGAGTGGGTAGTAACTCGGCTTGAATTACTGCGGCAACCAGTGAGTTGTGGACGCCTGTACATGCAGCAGTTCTAGGTACATCAGTAGGTGTTGAGGTAGGTGTCAGAACCTTGTCGATAACGTGGATTATCCCGTTACTGGTTGCAACGTCTGGAGTAACTACTGTTGCATCGTTAACCATTACACTGCCAACTGCAACGGTGAATGATAGCGGCAAATCGTTGACTGCGGTAGCAGACATACAATCGGTCAGAGCGCTAGATGCTACTGCTCCGGGCACTACGTGATAGAGCAAGATGTCTGATAGTGTTGCCTTACCTTCTGGAGTATCTAGCGAAGCAAGGTCAATTCCTGCATCAGCAAATGCTTGGTCGGTAGGAGCAAATAGGGTAAATGGCCCTTCACCTTGTAGAGTAGTTAGCAACTCTGCTTGGATGACTGCTGCGACCAGTGAGTCGTGGATACCAGTACATTGAGCTGTACGTGGAAGATCATTTGGCGTATCTGAAGGGGTTAGCACCTTGTCGATAACGTGAACTATTCCGTTGCTTGCTGGTACGTCAGCAATTGTTACTGTAGCACCGTTTACCATTACCGAATCACCAACCGTGAAAGATAGTGGTTGTCCGTTTGCCGCATTGGCTACTTGACATTCACTAAGATCACTGGAAGCAACCTCTGCAGACACTACGTGGTAGAGCAGAATATCAGATAGTGCTGCTTTGCCTTCCGTAGTATCAAGGGCTGCTAGGTCAATTCCTGCATCAACGAATGCTTGGTCGGTTGGGGCAAATACTGTGAATGGCCCGTCGCCTTGTAGAGTGGTTAGCAACTCAGCTTGGATTACCGCAGCAACCAGTGAATCATGGATACCGGTCCCCTGAGCAATTGCTGTTACGTCGCCTGGAGGCATCATTACCTTGTCAATCACGTGGATGATAC
>JAKMFF010000137.1 GCA_022425585.1 Candidatus Poseidoniaceae archaeon | reverse complement strand
GCTCTAAAACCCTTGCGTATCTGTTTTTGAATTTCAGTAGTTTCAAAATATTCTTGCTTATTACTGGTCATTCTCAATGTACCAGAACGAATCCTTTTCATTGCTTTTACAGGGTCGCAATCAATCCAAATTACTAAATCAGGTATCATTGCTGCAGCATTCATTTTAACTACGTCATCAATCCCTAGTTCGCCGACTATACCTTGGTAAATCATTGATGAATGTATATTTCGGTCGGATACCACTATTTGCCCTTTCTCAAGTAAAGGTTTGATGATAGTATGAGAATGGTCTAAGCGGTCTGCTGCGAATAAACCAGCTTCTTGTAGTGGCGTCTTGTCGCCTTTCATTACTGATTCTAAGGCTAATTTACCTAATTCACTATGTCGTCTAGGTTCGTGTGTCGAATGGATTTTTGGAAACGGGAAGTCATTCAAAATTTCACTAATTATTCTAGCAGCCTCTCCTTTGCCAGAACCATCTCCTCCTTCGACTGAAATGAGGTACATCTTCAATCCTCTAAATAATCTTCATACTGATCTTTTACTAACGAATTTAACGCCATACCTGCCAAGATCAAAATGGGGCCAATCCAAATAAGACCACGGCTAAATAAACTAATTCCAGCAAGGTATTGTGTCCTTCTGTATCGACTAGCCCTTCTAGTTTCTACTGATGCTTGTATGCCAACAAATCCAGTAATGATGGTCATCACTCCAAGGAATGTTGATAATGCAACAGCTGCTTCAAGAGACCATCCTCCTTCACTACCTACGAAGTCTTCTTGGATTATAGTTGATGAATCGCCAGTTTTCATGGTAAACGGACTCATCAACCCATCCTCAGCAATAAATGTACGCTCAAGGCTGCTATAACCGTCTTTTACGATTCTTATTATCATCGTTTCGGGTTTGACATTATCCAACTGGAAGTATCCGTTGTCATTAGTAAGGACTGTTTGAATTACCGAATTTGAATTATCCTCGTACAATTCTATACTTGCGTTATTTATTGCAACGCCATCATCGGTTAGTACTTGACCGGTCAAATCCACTGTTTCTGCCTCGTTAAATAACGAAGAATTTAGCAAATCGTCTGGATTGCCTTGCAGTAAGATTCCACCACTAATTATGCCTAAGATACTGCCTACCAGTATTGCAATCGCTGCAAGCATGCGTAGTTTAGATCGTTCATCATAGTCTAAATCAATCATCGGTTTTACAACAATCTCCTGTTGAATATTTTCTTCAATTTCATTTAACTCAGAATAATTTATTGCTTCATTTGGGGAATCAATTTGTGATTGAACACGCTTCCTAAGTTCAGCCCTGCGCTGTTCAAAACTTTTCCCAGTCAATACAGGCCCTCCATGTAGTTACGATATAGTGCGCGGATAATACCTCTTCCCCTGTTTGTCCGCGCCTAATGTTACCTCTTGACTGAAATATCTGCTACTAATATCAATAAGAGGGTGGTTGAAACTACAATGATTGCTAAATATCCAATTAGATTACTTTTTTCAATATCATCGTTAATCGATGATTCATCACTTTCTGGAGATTCGCTTAAACTGTCATTGAAGTCCTGTTCAGTAATTTGGTCTACTAGAGTCCAAGCAGATGTCCTTAACCCTATTTCTAAAATTGACCCGATGTAATTAAGTGACTGAGAACTCACTTTGTCTGCAGTATCATTCTGAGTATGCCAATGTCCTCCAAAAGAAGGCGCATTTTCACCGTAATTTATGTCGATAAAATTTATCGCAGGGATTCCTGCATTGTGTGCTGCGACGTGGTCGTCTATCACCCCTCTCGCATCATTTGGATCTGGATTGTAGATATCTTGGCCGTTATTGCCATTACAGTCCAACTCACCATCAATCATCCCAAGTGCGGCTGTTATTGGCGTTATTGTTTCCCAAAGCCTATCGGAGGTGCTGGTAACTCTGGTGAAGTCAAGGTAAATATCCCCTATCATGTCTATTACGATATATGCAGAAATATTTGCTTTGTAATCATTGGTCAAATTACTGACCCAAGCATCTGCACCGTAAGACCAAGTATTTGCCTTGTAAGGTTGTCCTTGGTCCTCAGCATCAGTGAAAAATAGAGTGACATCATGATTAATTTGTAACGATGGTATTATTCTTCCGAGTTCAATTAGTACAGCAACACCACTTGCTCCATCATTTGCCCCCAAAATGGGCTGGTTTCTTTTTGATTCATCAGCATCCCTATCCGCTATGTACCTACTATCATAATGAGCAACGAATATCACATTTTGTCCCGTTGTATTCTCAGGGCTGTAAGTGCCGACTAGATTTGTAAGAGTAAAATTAGCTCTTTGATGCGATGATTCTGTAAATGACCATTCTGTGAGGTTTTCCGTGACAGATTGGCGAAGTTCAGCCGACGCATCAGATCCGGGTAAACGATATCCTAGGCTAGTTTGCCAAGAGACCGACTGATTGGCTTTTGTAGCGTTAAACTGTAAATCAGAAATTGAATCACAGGGGTCGCTTCCCTGATATATCTGTTGAGAACTATTTGAAGAAATAGTGGTTGATAGCATCAAAATAAAGACAATAAATACGCTTGATATGAACCTGAGTTTTAGGTTATTGTCATGCGGTTTGACAATGAGCATTACTGACTCCTAACAGACGGACACTTAAATAGTTCTTTTTCACTGCTTAATTTGAATGCAAGGTTGCATTTAGTTGGGTCCCTCTCATGTCGGAAAAACGCTCTACAAAATCACTGTTTTTAATTGGCCTGATGGTAATTTCTTTTTTGACCCCAGTTTTGTCTTCGGCATCGGCTGATGAACAGTTAGACGGCCAAGATGATGAGTATGATGCACAAGGAATAATTATCGGCGATTTAGCAGACTTTGATCCTGCCGACGGTCGAGAATATTTGTTGATTGAAGAAGACACTGCGGTCGTATCAGCATATGGTTTCATGAAACAGGCATGGATTGACTCTGGAAGGCCTGGAGTTGATGATATGAAATATGAACCAGTAACTCACGGCAGAGCAAGTGGTAGAGTCTGTACACCTCACTTAACTGGAGACGCCCTTACAGTTCCAATTTCAGGTGGTTCTATTGACGCATATGTCGCAAAGACTACCAACACTGTGGCGTTTATTGTTCAAACAGGCAGAACTCTATCATCAACTGTCTTAAACAATCTAGCCTCGTCTTGGGATTCAACAATTTACCCAACAATGACCACTTATTACGGGAAAGATTACGGTGATGGACGTGGACTTGCTGCTCCAGATATAGACAACAATTGTCAAGTGCAAATCATAGTATACGACATTGATGGGGCATTCAATACAGGTGGATACTTTGCTCCATCATTTGCTAGTGTAAGGGAGTCTGTTTTCATAGACTTTGCCGACATTACCCTTAATTGGGGCAAATCAATAATTGCTCACGAATTGCAGCATTTACTGCACAATGCCCAAGATCCATATGAAAATTTATGGATTGATGAAGGCAATGCAGATGTAGCAATATATCTCTGCTTTGGCCCTGACTCAACACTGGTTAGTCATCTAAATCAATGGACTGAAGCCCCTGAATTGTCCATAAGATGGTGGAATCAAAGATTTGCAGACTACGGTGCAGGATTTATTTTCACAATGTATTTGGCCGATCATTTAGGTGGTGGCCCAGCAGTAAGACAATTGGTTCAAGACTCGGCTACTGGCGGGGTAAGTGTTCAAAATCTGGCCTTATCGCCTCCTTCAGGCCCCTCTGGTGCGATTGGCAGGACTATGGGAGAGATTTTTGCTAATTTCTCAGTCGCGACATTTTTGGATTCTGAACAAGGGATTTATGGGTTTTCGAATCTAGACTTAACTCCCGTTTGTAGTTCGAATTCTTTCTGTCGTGCCCAGCCAACTGAAGTAAATAGTGATTGGAGCACTCCATGGTCATCAACTGGTAATAGCGTTGAAGGATGGGGCCTTAGAGGATTTAAATTCACTCCAGGCTCATCATCTCCAGCACCTTTGACAATTAGGTTAACTGCGGATGTAAGCCAATTTGACGGTGTTATTGTTAGCAAATCAATGGTTGATGGCCTACTTTCAGTAACAGACTTAACATTCCAAAATAATGTTGCTACTGCCCTTGTTCCTGGTTTTGGTAATTTGACAGATGAAGTTTGGGCAATAACTTGGTATGCAAGCACAGTAGCAGATTGCGATTACACCTCTTGCGGCTCATCTTACCCTCAAGGAACGGTTGATGTCGAAGCTGCAAGAATAACTTCCCCTGCTAGTTTAACTATCAATAACTCAGTTTTATCAGACAGAGATGGCGATAGTAATGATGACACTGTTCAAGTAAACTTTGATGTTTTCTCTAACGCCTTTTTCGAAGATTTAGATGTTGATATCAGCATATTAGACTCTAGTGGTAACATAGTTGATGAGAAGACTTCTAGAATTTCAGCCGGTGGTGGTGTTAACTCAAACAGCAATATTTGGTTTACTGCGCCAAATGATGATCAGTATACGGTCAAGTTTGACATGTACGATATGATTGGAACTCTTGTTGACAGTGTTTCAACCCAAGCTTGGGCTTTATCCAATATGCGTCCAACTGCAAATGCATCAGTTTCTACTAATGTGTCTCAAACATGGGAAAACATACAATTTGTCGGTGACGGATTTGATGCTTGGGGTTTGTCCCTAGACAATAATACCTTGCCATACCTAGACCAACCGGTTGCTTATGCATGGGACTTTGGTGATTCAGTCACTTCTAATTTGAAATCCCCAACACGTTCTTATGAAAATGCTGGATTGTACAACGCAACTTTGCGAATAATGGATCAAGGGAATACCTGGTCTGAAACAGATGTTGTTCAGATAAATGTTACAGATGATTCAGTGCCAATTCCAGTTATTACAGTAAATAACGTTGTCATTACAGACAATATTAGTATCTTGACGGAGCAAACAATTCAATTTTCTGCTTCTCGGACTGTTGACAATGTTCCTTTGAATAATTTAGATTTCCAATGGGAGTGGGGTGATGGAACATTAGATTCTGACACAGGTAAATATCTAGTCCAGCATAAATGGGATGCAATCGATCAAGAAGTAGAAGAGTACAATTTGACACTGTCGGTATTTGATGGCTTCAATACTGGTACTGTTTCGATTAGTGTATTTGTCAATAATAGAGTTCCATATCAAATCTTTTCAGATAATTTGACCACTTACACATACACTTCAGTCCCAATGCCAGATGTATTTGCTGATGACGATGGAACAATTGTTTCATATGACTGGGTATTTCCAGAAGGTGTTAACCTAAATGGTGGAATTACCGATCAAGGAGATGACTTTTTACAGACCACTTCAAGTGATACTTATC
>JAKMFF010000275.1 GCA_022425585.1 Candidatus Poseidoniaceae archaeon | reverse complement strand
AACGGTTGCCATTATCGAGGCTAATTTACCCACAGATTCGCTTCTCGATCAGCTAATGGGCGCCTATATATCTGGTGTTGACTAATTAATTTTCTCATTTGAGGGGCAGCAAAAATGGGGCCTGAACAAGCAAATTAGACGGTTTTTACGAAATACCCGCGGCTTTGAAACCATGAATGAAAGTGAGACAAAGGTAGAGCTACTCTGTCTTCTTAGGGCATCAGAGATGCCACTTACGGCAAGTATCAACAGAATGTATTCTCAACTATCCTCAATCATTCGTGATATTGTATCGGTAATCAATGGTGACCCAAATCAAATCCTTAACGATGCCAATGACCGGGAAGCGGAAGTAGATGCATTACTGTATTTGGTACAAAGACAAGTCGCGATTTCATTAGACTCTCACTTTGTTGCTAGCAGCCTAAAACTATCACGCAACCAAGCAGTAGAGTATAGTAATCTAGCTAGAAGTCTCGAGAGAATGATGGACCACGCACTAATTATGGCAGAATTAATATTAATTTCTAACACCCAGTCACTGACTAAAATGAAATTAGTATTGCCACAAATAGATAACTGGCATCACTCAATCAAGCAATTAATGATCAACATTAGAACCAAGGATTCTCATGAAATAGAGGCAGCAAGACACCAATTGAAGGATTCACAAAACGAGATTACGGCTTTAGAAGAACAATTAATGAACAATAACGCAACGAATGAATTGTTTTTGTTTAGGCTGTTGGAATCAATCAGAAGGATTTGCGCCTATGCTAGGGACTTTGGTGAAGTACTATTGAACATCAAATTACACGATGAATCTTACACAAGTACACAGTGATAAAACATAGCATCTTAATGGTCCTTGCTCACGCAATGTTATGGAAAGGATTCCAACAGCTCGCCCGTCATGGACAGATGAGATGCGTGATGCGGCGGTTTTAACCCTTGATTCCAAGCACTGGGTAAAGGGTCCAAAAGGTCGGGAGTTTGGCAAAAAATTTGCTGAACATTGTGGCGCACTTGTTGCAACACCTTGTCAAAATGGTTCCTCTTCATTATGGGCGGCCTTACGTATCTTAGGAGTTGGAGAAGGGGATGAAGTAATTGTTCCATCTTACACTTTTATTTCCAGCGCTACAGCCATTCCCCTTGCTGGTGCTACTGCGGTCTTTGTTGATGTTGAGGATGACTATTGGTGCCTAGATGTCGATGCAGTAGAGGCGGCAATCACTGAGAAAACCAAGGCAGTAATCGGGGTTCACATTTACGGCCAACCCTATGATCCAAGATTGTTTGATATGTGTCGTAAAAAAGGTATTTTCCTAATTGAGGATGCTGCCCAAGCGCATGGAGCATCCCAAGTTATGTTGGATGGAAGCGAACTCGTTGCAGGTTCGATGGGCGACCTTGGCTGTTTCTCGTTCTTCCCTTCCAAAAATATGGCTGTCGGCGGCGAAGGCGGTATGCTTACTACAACTGTAAGCGAACTAACCGATGCAGTATCTTTGGTAGTGAACCACGGGCGCTCACCAAGTTTGGAATCAATGCAATTAGGCAGCAATCTAAGGATGTCTGAAGTCTCTGCTGCGATTGGCACAGTACAACTCAAACATCTTGACAACTGGGTGGCAAGGCGTAGAGCAATCGCCCAACAGTATAATGATGCATTCGCTGATTTAACTCTGGTAGCAACGCCCAAAACTAGACCGGGTGCCAAACACGCTTGGCACCAATATTGTCTTACCACAAATTACCCAGACCGGTTAGTAAACCACCTAGATAATCACGGAATTGACGCTAGAAGATATTACTCAACTCCGTGTCACAAGCAAGCAGTATTTGCTGACCATCCACAGCATGGCGAGACGTTACCAATTACTGATAAATTATCAAACTCACTGGTTGCTATACCAGTTATGCATGAGTTGAGCGACATTGAAGCCCAACGCGTAATTGAGGCCGTTGTTACCTTTTCAGTGAATTAGCGTTGGCTAAAGTGCTGGCCAATGCTGCGTTTGACCAATTGTCTAAACCAGTTAATTCCATGCCAATCCAACTGGGAATTTCCACTACTTGATCTTGACTTTCCAATTCAACCTCAGCAAGAATTAATCCTGCCAAAGACCCTTCAAATTCATCAATTTCCCATAGCAAACCATCACTGCCCAATTTGTTGTATCTAGTTTTGGTAACATGTGGCAATTGTTCTAAATTTTGCATACTCGGTAGTGAATTAATTTTCCATTCTAATTCTGTTGCAGAGGCATGTAACCGTTTACCTTTCATGGTTAAGATAATGTCTTCATCGGCCATTCTAATACGCGAAACCCAGTTATCTTCACCAACTAAAATGCCATATTCTTCAGGCGTTATTTTTACTAGTTCAAACCCAGAGTAAGCAATGCTTTGTTGATTAATTTCAAGAGGCGCCCTATCTAGGTAATACTGTTTGATATTGATTTTACTATGGCACTCTCGCCATGGCTTATCACTGCGCCCATCAACAAGAAAACGGCGCTCAATTTCAGTGTTGATGGCCAATCTATTCCCCAAGTAGCGGTTTGGTGGCTAGGGTATCAACATTGCTGCCCTGCAAAGAAAACAAATCTGGTCAGTAATGTTCATGGGACCAATTGATTGATAACATACTCCGCTATGCTTAGGCTATGCAAGTAAAGAAGTTCATGGCGGTATTGATGATTTCACTGTTCTTCACCGCCGGTTGCCTCAATGCGCTTGACTCGGAAGTCGAAATACCCGATATTGACTTGCCACTCGATTGGAATGATATTACTCAAAGAACGGCAACATCGCCGGATTTAGTAAAATTTTCAGACTGCGGAGAACTTGAATATAATCTCAAAGAATCAATAATTGAAGAATATAGAATTGATTTATTACAATCGGTTGAAGAGCAAAACTATTACTTCTGGGGCGATGACATGATGATGGATGGAGAAATGATTGCGGAATCAACAGATTCTGCAACTGGTTCGTCAAACCAAGCCACTCCTAGAAGAGTAGAAGGCACTGACTTTTCTGGAACTAATAACCAAGAGTTGGGTGTAGATGAAGCCGACTTTGTCAAGACTGATGGATACTATATTTACTTCCTAAATGGCAAGCGCTTGGAAATCCTAGAAGTCCCAGAATTCGGTGAATTAGTCTACCAATCAAATACTACAGTCGAAGGTAATCCAACTAGTATGTTACTTGATGGCGATAGATTGGTGGTCATTTCCGCGGTTTCGGCTTGGAATATTCCGCGCGACAATCCGCTTTACGGGGCAATGGAATGGGATGAGGCATACTATTCATGGCGAACGAATTCGTTGACAAAATTTTCAGTTTACGATATTAGCGATAGAGTTCATCCAGAACTAGATAGAGAATTATTCATCGAAGGCAACTACATTTCAGCCCGCGAGGTTGACGGGACAATCAGAACAATATCTCATGCTTGGATGGATACAAGTGGCCTGAAAGGCTGGTTAGATTTGCCAGCAGGTTATTGGGACCTTGATTATGAAGATCCAAAACGGTTGGAAATTAGACAAAAAGTCGCCTATGAGACAATGGTTGAAAACGACCGCGTAATCGATGATATGACACTTGACGACTTGGTTCCAAGAATCTATGAGCGACAAGGCGACCAAGTTCTGACATTTTCACTAACCGAACAAGACTGTGCAAGTTTCACTGCCCCAACAGACGGCTTCTCAAGCGGCGTAAACAGTATTTTTTCTTTTGATTTGGCTTCAGAAAATTTCGACTTTGATGCAGACCATATAATTGGTAACTATCCAATGGTCTACTCTTCAACAGACACCCTAATACTAACCGAGAACTCTTGGAACTCTTGGTGGTTTTGGAATTCCGAAGATAACGATGAGGCAACCAATATCCACATGTTTGACATCAGCGACCCTGGAAGCACAACTTACATCGCTTCTGGCCGTATTGATGGCACGATAAACAATCAATTTTCAATATCAGAATTTGACGGCATAATTAGAATCGCTTCTACCGAAGGGCAATGGGGCCGGTGGTGGCTAGACAACCCAGAACCAATGACTTCTAACGTCGTCACTTTACAACCAACAACAGATGCTGCTGGCCACACAACACTGGCTATTATCGGGCAAATCGAGGGCATTGCGCCAAATGAAACCATTTGGAGTGCTAGGTTTGTCGGCGATAGAGCATATATTGTCACCTTTGAAAACATGGATCCATTGTGGACTATTGACCTATCAGACCCGGCAAATCCAACCATCATGGGCGAGTTGAAAATCCCTGGAGTATCAACTTATATTCATCCATTATCAAACGACACTCTGCTAACCATTGGAATGGGTCCTGCAGACCTAGAAACGGGTGAAGGTCTAGACTGGCGCAATATACGGTTATCGCTGTTTGACGTTTCCGACTTCAATAATCCATTAGAGACAACAACGCTAACAATATCTCCAGTAGCAGATGTTGATAACCGGTGCTGGTCATGGAGTAGTTCTGAAGCTACCTATGAACACAAAGCATTCCAGTATTGGGCGCCAAAATCAATGGTAGCAATTCCAATGAATACTTACACTAGCGGATATTATGATTATGAAACGAGAACATATGTTGATTGTGATAGAGAATGGGTCAGTAAATTGATGCTGACCAATGTCACTGAAACTTCCTTGACCTCATATGGTGAAGTAGACCACTCTGAATTTTATGATTCTGAAGAGTATTGGTGGAACTCATACAATATTAGGCGCTCGATTTTCATGGGAGATTTTGTTTATGCAATTTCAGCTAATGGAATCACCGCTACTAATCTAAGCACAATGGAAAATTCAGCAAGTATACCGCTTGACTATCAAAACCCGTATGAAGACTATTACTATGTTTACAGTGAAGAGGTAGTTGAATCAGAAGATACTACAGAACAAGAGTCTTCTAGTGAAGGTTCACCCCCCAAATCTGAATAATTCTGATATTGAAAAATTTTGTCAAAATAAGGTGATAGAGTTGAAGTCTGCAATACTTTTACTCGGCTTTAATCGCACCGATTATTTTTCCCAAGTATTAGCCAGTCTAGAGAAGAATCAAGCCGCCTATGAACATGATTTACATGTTTATGTCGATGGCGGGCCAGATGCTAGGCAAGCAGAAATCAAGGAGCTGATAGCCAATTCAAAATTTCCCGATGTAACGATCGTTTGCCGAGCCAATAACTGGGGGATTGGGAGGCACCTAATCGATGCGCGCAGGAGGTTATTCGACGATCAGGGATATGATCGAATACTACTTCTAGAAGATGATTTAGTGCTTGGAGAGCATTATGTTGACACCGTATTTAGCATAGCAGATTGGGCTAGTAAATACGATGATATCGGGACAATCACGGCATACCATATCAACGAGCATCCAATAGAACAGCAAAAGAGCCAAGCAAATCACTTGATTGCTACTAACAGACATTTCTGGGGCTACGTGATAACTCGCAAGGTGTGGGACGAAATCAAACACATTATCTACAGTTTTGAACAAAAATATCTCGTAAAATCGACTTACACCAACCGAGCACATCGAAGAATACGGTGGTTTTTCATGGCGAAATGGATTAACAAACAACGCCAAATGAAAGACAACCGTTTGGTACCAGATAGTTGTGTAACGCCACCATTCCCAAAAATACCATTCAGAATCGCCACAAGTCAAGACGCAATTACTGCTCTTGCTTTGTGGCATCACGGCTATCATCGAATAACCACCCGTGTATCTAGGGCAGAATATGTTGGTATCGAGGGCTATTCATTTTCTCCTGAAGTATACCAGAGCCAAGGATTCGATAAACAGAACCTCGGCGATTATGCACACCTTCAAACACCTGCAGAATTTACCTTTGCTGATGTCGACACTCAGGGCAACCCTCTCAAACCGACACCCTACAGATGATACCAACATGGGGGCAAAGGTAGGCATAATTGGCTGTGGCCGCTGGGGCAGCGTTCACCTCAAAACCCTCGCCCAACTAAAGCAAGAGGGTTTTGTTGCAGAGATTCATGGATGCGACATCAATCCTGAAAAAGGGCTTGAATTCGCTGATTTACTGACCACCTTTTCCACCGATTGGCAAGAATTGGTGAGTCGAGAAAAGCTAGATGTAATTGCTATCGTGACTCCCGTTGACACTCATCATAACTTGGCCATTTCTCTGCTCGATTACTGTACAAACCTGTTTATTGAAAAGCCAATTTCGTTACAGGAAACACAAGCCGCTGAAATACTTGCCAAAACCCAAGAACGTGGCGGAACCTTACTAATTGGCCACATTTTACGCTTCCACGCTGGATTACTGAAGGCAAACGAACTAATTGATTCTGGCACTATTGGGCAATTACAAAGCGTAGATTTTTCGCGGATCAGCACAAGAAAACCTCCACGTAATTCTAATTTGTTTGAAGCATTAGCAATTCACGGCATTGATACAGCATGTTTTTCCTTCGGGGAGGCCGAACCATCTCGGTTGTCAATAGACAGTCTTCGTTCCGATGCCCAAAAATCTCCAGACGGAGTAAGAATTTGTTTAGAGTTCCCTGGCACCAAAGAAGCCCTGATTGATGTTGGTTGGAACGGTGAAAAGGAAGTGCGAGAAATTATCTTCACCGGTTCTAAAGGCACCATCACGGTCGATACTAAAGAAAGCCACAACATCTTAGTGAGCACTCAAAACTACCATGAACAGTATCCCTTAGAAGATTCCGAACTACCCCTTACAGCGGAATGGAAATACGCCCTAGCCCAAACTGCCACAGATGCAAAATCAGCAATTTATCCGTCTGTTGGGTCTATCTTTAGGAGCATGAAGTGGATGGATAAAGCAAAGTTAGAGTCTGAAAGAATAAATTATACTAACGGACGCCCTGAGTAAACTATCGCCACGATTAGTAATTTTTCATTAAATCATCTTGATTTGGATAGCATTCAATAATAGTCACCTTTTCGATTGTAACATGGGACTTTCATTCACCGCAGTTCAAAGATTAATGACTGCTGTGTTAGTGGTGACAGTTATTGTCGCTTTTACTACCAGGGATGCCTTTAATACTGCGTGGACGGTAATTGCACTATCAACATTAGTTGGCTTTACTTGGGCGATTTCTAACAAGGATGCGACATTTACTTATTTGGGGCTAAATTCATACGGAATCTTAAGTGTGGTTGTATTTCTAGTTGTGTCGATAATTTTTGCCGAATGGTGCATGACAATGTGGGGCACAGAATCACGCATTGGGACTTACGGACTTTCCCTAGTAACGGTTGGAACGTTTTGGTGGACTATTGAAATGATGGAGCCAACAGTCACTAATGATAATCAGTGAATAGGTCACTATTCCATGCGAAGGGTCAAAGGCTTCGTGTATTGACATTACAGCATGGCTAAGCATGGCGACCATC
This sequence comes from Candidatus Poseidoniaceae archaeon, assembly GCA_022425585.1. The sequence goes on along the minus strand of JAKMFF010000275.1, from coordinate 359 downwards.
CAGAGTTACCCATCCTAATCGAACAATTATTGATGGATGATGTTCATACTGTTTTTCTTAAAGCTGATTGCCCGCCTAGAGTTAAGCGTGGGACAATAGGCGAACTGAAGCTTGTTGAAATTGAAGAAAGCGATGGCCATTGGGATACATTACGCCTCGAAGCCATGCAAGAAGAGCTAGTTGATTTGGCTCATCAAAACAAACAGCGTAGCGATTGTTTTTTGGAGATTGATCGTAAAGGATGCCAAGTAGTTCAATTAGGTGATTTGAGAGTTGCTTGTACTTGGCCCCCATTTGCCGATGCCAGAGAGATCACCATTGTTCGCCCAGTGGCTAAATTATCAATTAGTGATTACGAA
>JAKMFF010000234.1 GCA_022425585.1 Candidatus Poseidoniaceae archaeon | reverse complement strand
ATGTCCCTGCATCAGTATTTCAATTAATCACTAGGGGAGAATTTCTGACCTCATACACGCCATATCAGCCTGAAGTAAGTCAGGGGATGCTCCAAGCAATGTGGGAATTTCAAACCCTTATTTCAGAACTAGTCGGTCTGCCAATCGCTAACCTATCACTTTATGATGGATCTACTGCGGCTGCAGAGGCACTTACCTGTGCTGTTAGGGTCCATACTAGAAAGGCTAGTCAATCAAATACTGTTTACATCTCTGAACTAGTCCCTCCAGACCGTATGTCGGTGATGCACAATTATTGTCAAGGCGCAGGAATTACTTTGAAAGTCTTGAAGCATAATGCTGATGGTACCCTTGATATTGACTCGGTTCAATCTGCTGCAGGTTCATGTGGTGTGTATGTTGAACAACCAAATCCGCTTGGTATTCTTGATGGTGGCCTGACTCAAATTAAAGAAATAATCGGTAAGAACACTGCACTCATAGTCGGCGTACAACCGGTTTCTCTAGGCTTAGTCGAAGCACCTGGGAATTATGGGGCAGATATTGTTGTTGGAGAAGGTCAACCATTTGGCAGTCCACCAACAGGTGGAGGTCCAATTTACGGTATCTTTGCTTGCAGCAAACCGTATTTGCGTCTAATGCCTGGAAGAATTGTCGGAAAAAGTATCGATGTTGACGGCAAAGAAGCATATTGTCTTACTCTCTCCACTAGAGAGCAACACATCAGGCGTCATCGAGCAACCTCTAATATCTGTACTAATGAAACACTAATTGCGTTGATGGGTGCAATGCACATGTCACTTCTAGGACCTGAAGGCCTTGAACACTTAGCATACCGAAATATGGCTGCATGTGTCCTTGCCAAGCAGAAGTTATCAGAAATTAATGGTATATCGCTTCCACATATCGCACTATCCCATTTCAACGAATTTGTCATTGAACTTCCAAGAAGTGCTGCTGATTGCTTGAAGTATCTTGATTCAGTTGGCATCATTGGTGGTTTTGATCTAAACCGTTGGTATGAAGGGCGCAATAATTGGTTACTGGTTTCAGTTACCGATCAGACCAAAGCCGCAGAAATCGAATTACTTGCCACCCATTTGGCTGTATGGTGTTCGATGAAGGAGGTGATTGCTTGAGCAGATTATTTGATTTTGCTGGCGGAACTGGAATGGGTTATTCGCAACCTGAACCACTACTTTCGAAAAATAAAGTAGCACTACCGCCTAACTTGATGCGCAAAGCACTTCCAAGATGGCCAAGACTATCAGAACCGGAAATGGTCAGACACTACACTTGGTTATCGAGGAGAAACTTCGGTATTGATACTGGATTTTATCCTCTAGGTTCGTGTACTATGAAACACAATCCACGAGTCAATGAAGTGATCGCCCAGCTACCTGGTATTGCAGATATTCATCCACACCAACCCGAACACCATTTGCAAGGCTTGTTATCCATTTACCACGAAATGCAACACATGCTGGCTATTTGTTCAGGAATGGATGATGTGACCCTGCAACCTGTTGCTGGTGCTCAAGGAGAATTCACTGCTGTACGTTGTGTACAGGAATATTTCCGCAAGCGTGGCGAAACCCAACGTACCAAAGTAATCGTTCCAGATTCCGCTCATGGCACCAACCCCGCTAGTGCGGCCATGGCCGGATATGATATCGTCGAGATACCCAGTTTAGAAAATGGTCGAATCGACTTAGAGGCACTTAAGGCAGTAGTTGATGATACAGTTGCCTTGATGATGATCACTAATCCAAATACCCTCGGACTATTCGAAACAGACGTCCCAGAAGCATCCGATATCGTTCACGCCGCAGGCGGACAAATGTACTATGATGGGGCTAACTTCAACGCCATTCTTGGTCGTACTTCACCCGGCTTGATGGGCTTTGATGCGGTTCACTTTAATCTGCACAAGACGTTTAGTCAGCCACACGGTGGCGGTGGTCCAGGTTCTGGTCCAATTGGTGTCAAATCTCATTTGGCAGAATTCTTGCCAAGTCCAGTAGTCAAGAAGCGACCAATTGTTGGCGATGAAGCTAAATTTGCCGTGGATGATATGTGGTATACCTGGTATGAACCAGAGCACACTATCGGTAAAGTCCAACAATGGCACGGTAATGCAGGGGCAATTATTCGCTGCTGGGCTTATTACCGACGCTATGGTTATGGCTTGAAGGACATGTCTGAACATGCTGTGCTAAATGCTAACTATTTGCGTCATGCCTTACATCGAGAAGCCGAAAAAGCTGGCGTTTCACACATGTTTGTTGACGGTGCTGAAGCAGAAGTTGCCAAACACGAATTCACTTTATCGCTTCAACCTGCCAAGGAAGCAGTTGGAGTATCTGCTATGGATGTAGCCAAAGGATTGCTTGACATGGGTTACATGGCTCCGACAGTATATTTCCCGCTAGTAGTCCCTGAATGTATGATGTTTGAACCAACCGAAACCGAAAGTCGCGATACACTAGACACCTTTGCCAAAGATTTCGCTCAAGTACTCAAGGTAGATGCCGAGACTCTTCATGAAGCACCGATTACTACACCAGTACGTCGAGTTGATGAAGTGTATGCCGCAAGAAATCTTTGTTTGAAACATCCATTTGATGAAGAGTAGTGGTCCAAGTGGTAAGGGCTAGAGATACCAGCCCTGAGCACTTTGGCTGGGAAAAAATCGACCTAAAGCCAAACGCCGGTTCTGTCTTGCTACCTCTGTCATGGGGGTTACTACCGCTTGCTTTGACATTGATTGTCTATTTCACAGATACTGGTATGGAACTGATAAATTTCCTTGGTGGAGGTTCGGTAATTCTAATGCTGGTAGGTGGTATTGGTGCTGTTAGCACAAGGCAAGGAATTTTTAACTCTCTAAAAGTTGGTTTAGGGTTTTTCTTTAGTTGTTTGTCATTATTTTCTTGGTTGATGGTGGCAAACAATAACTTCGCAGTCGAGTGGGGAATCGCGTCATCCTTTCTGGCCTTTGTGATGATATTTCGGACACTTGATTTCATCTTCAAGGATGCCAACTTGATTTACCAAACTAATTGGTCGGCGAAATCTAGGTTGCCAACGGACTCCATGACTGGCTGGGATATTAGATCCCGAAGGTTTACCCAAAACACCATGGCATTGAAGCGATTTGACAAAGATAGTTTCGCTCACATCTACGGTACTAGAACTCTACAAGGCTTAGCAATACGCTTGGATGTGTTTGGTGTAAGGATAGGAGAACGCTTTGATTTCCGTCTTTTAGGGCTTGATTTGACGGAATTTATCGTCGAAGATGAATAGTCATCTTGAATAACCGACCGCGATGGCAGATTTGACATGGAAGTTACTATACTGTTGGGTTCGTCCTCAGATATGCCTATTGCCGAAAAGTGTACCAAAATTTTGAAGCAGTTTTCAGTTGATTATCAACTGCGTGTTGCTAGTGCTCATCGCTCACCAAAATTTGTTGAACAAATTATTCACGATGCTGAAGCAGATGGCTGCAAAGTATTCATCGCAATGGCTGGATTAGCAGCGGCACTGCCAGGTGCTGTGGCTGCTCTTACTACCAAGCCAGTTATTGGTGTGCCATGTGGTGGTCGTGTACCTTTTGATTCATTATTATCTATCGTCCAATTACCTCCAGGAGTTCCAGCAGCAACCGTTGGTGTTGACCGAGGGGATAATGCTGGATACTTGGCTGTACAGATGCTAGCATTGCAAAACGAAGCACATGCGGCGGCACTGAAGCAAAACAAACTCGACCAAGTAGAGCGAGTCAAAGCCCAAGACCGTGAGGTCAACGGGGGCGCCTGAGATGTTTGATGTCGATGAATTCGTTAAGGAATCCATCGAATCACTGCAAAACACAATTGATGATATAGCCATAATCGCTTGTTCAGGTGGTGTCGATTCTACTGTTGCTGCAGTTATCGCAAATCAGGCAGTAGGAGATTTACTCCATTGCGTTTATGTTGACACTGGATTTATGCGCAAAGGTGAGACTGAACAAATTGAGGCTTTACTGGCCGAGCAAGGCATCAAGAATTTGGTGACTGTCAAGGCAGCAGATCGTTACTTTGAAGCCCTCAAAGGTGTTACTGAGCCAGAGCAAAAGCGCAAGGTGATTGGTGAATTATTCATTAGAATTTTTGAAGATGAGCAAAAGAAATGTGGTGCTAAATATTTAGTGCAAGGAACCATTGCTCCTGATTGGATTGAATCAGGCGGTGGTGTGCGTGACACTATCAAGTCGCATCACAATGTTGGAGGACTTCCCGAAGACATGACTTTAGAGGTAGTTGAGCCACTGCGTGATTTATACAAAGATGAAGTCAGAGAATTGGCCCGTTTCCTCGAAATCAATGTAGCAGAACGACAACCATTCCCAGGTCCAGGACTAGCTGTTAGAACCCTTGGTGATTTAACACCAGAGCGTGTAGCAGTAGTTCGAGAGTCTTGTGCAATCGTCGAAGAAGAATTTGAAAAGGCAGCAGCAGAAGGTCTTATGGAATTACCTTGGCAATACTTTGCTGCCCTACTTCCTGTCCGCAGCGTCGGCGTACATGGGGACGTTCGTGCCTATGGTGAAACAATTGTTGTTCGTGCAGTCCAATCCATGGACGGTATGTCGGCAAGATACTCTGAGATTCCCCATCCTATCTTGCAGAAAATAAGTACTCGAATAACTAATACTGTCAAAGGTGCAGTTAACCGTGTAGTCTATGACATCACTCACAAACCACCTGGCACAATTGAGTGGGAATAATAGTATAATTTTCAAAAAAATATTCAACATCTTAAGCAAGGTATCAAAAACAGATTGAATTTGTTTTACTACATGGGACAAAAGCGTTTGAGTGTATTTATCGTAAGCATTTTCTTATTTTCTCTGGTTTCAAGTGTTCAAGCATCTGAAGATGGCGATACTGTAGCCCAATTCGGGACTGGTTTTGATGAGGTCGTAATCGCTGATTCAACTGACGGTTTATTTGACCCACGTGACCTTGAATTCCACCCAGGGCGAACTGATGAACTTTGGATTGCTAACCGTGGTGATGATAGTATTTCCATCATCCATGATACCGGACTATCTACTCAATACTCTGAAAATCGTGAAGATTCCAATAGTAATCACTTCTTAGAAGAAGTCAGCGCAATTGCCTTTGGCGCATATCATCCAGAGTTTGACTGGCAATGGGGCTCAGCTCAAGAAACTCAAAACACCTACTGTGGTCAAGGCTCGCCAAATCAATTCATGGGACCAACCTTGTGGCCATCATCGCTTTCGCATTTTGCCGTAGAGAATCAAAATAACGGTAATGGTTTGCTTGGCAGCCATATTGACATGAATCACGAGTCACCAGACGGAATGGGTATTGCTCACGATAGTGGTAATGCATATTGGTACTTTGACGGCTATTACGGCGAGTTAGTTTACTATGATTTCCAACAAGACCATGATACTGGTGAAGATGACCACTCAGATGGTATCGTTCATCGATACTCCGACGTTCAACTTACCCGCAACGGCGGAATTCCCGGACACATGATTCTGGATAAAGCATCAGGAATACTCTACATCGCCGACACAGGAGCCAACCGTATTCTTTGGGTTGATACAGATTCATCAGTAAATACACAGAATATCATGAACGACCCTTCACGAATGGAGCCACTGGCCCAGTATACCCGCAAAACAGGGGTTGATTGGGGTGAAATTGACACTGGTCTTGGGCGTCCATCTGGTATTGCGCTAGAAGGTGATACCTTGTTTGTGTCAGAAAATGGTAACGGACAAATAGTCGCTTACGACTTAGCAGATGACGGCAAGAGTGCTGTTGTTGCTGATACAATCCAAACCAGTGCACAATTCATCATGGGTCTTGAAGTTGGACCAGATGGTCACCTTTACTACGTTGACAATGGTAAAGATCAGGTGGTAAGAATAGATCCATTTTATGACTTGGATGCAGATGGTGTTCTTGATGATGATGACAATTGCATTGCTATTGCTAATCCTGGACAAGCTAATTATGATGGTGACTATTTTGGTGACGCATGTGATGAAGATGATGATAATGATTCAATCCTTGATGTTGATGATAACTGTCCAACAGGTCAGAAATCTTGGACCTCACAAAAAGGCATTGACCATGATTTAGACGGTTGTGCAGATGCTAGTGAAGATGCTGATGATGACAACGATGGAGTAAACGATCTTAGTGACTTGTGTCCAACTGGAGAAATTAACTGGCCGTCCCGCTCATCAACCGATTTAGACAGTGATGGATGCCGAGATGATGATGAAGATCTAGATGATGACGGTGATGGTATTTGTGATGCTGGTGCTGGCAATGAACTATGCCAAGTTTCTGCTATGGCAGCTGATTTATGCCCAGTAAGTAATATCGGATTCATCTCAACAATTGAAACTGATAATGATGCAGATGGCTGTGAAGACGCAGTTGAGGATACTGATGATGATAATGATGGTTACAGCGACACTATTGATGATTGTCCCCTAACCGCTGGCTCTAGTACCGGTGAATTAACTGGTTGTATAGACGGGGATTATGACGGCTATGCCGATACAATCGATACTTTCCCCGCAGACCCAAGCCAATGGGCTGATAGCGATAACGATGGCTATGGAGACGAGTTAAGGGGTAACAATGGCGACTACTGTCCAACACTTGTTGGGACCTCCACACTAGACCGGCTAGGTTGTGTTGACACAGATGATGACGGTTGGTCAGACCCTGATGATACTTGGAACATAAATTTCGGTGCTGATGCATTCCCTAACGAGCCCACTCAACACTTTGATGGTGATAATGACGGATACGGCGATAATGCGGAAGGAGTTCAACCAGATGGTTGCACCAATATTGCTGGAACATCTTTTGAAGATGTATTTGGATGCCGAGATAGTGATGGTGACGGCTGGTCAGATGCTTATGATGCATTCAATAATGATGCAACACAATACTCTGACCAAGATGGTGATGGATATGGAGATCTAATCGACGGAAATATGCCAGACTCTTGCCCGGCGGTATTTGGTAACTCTACAATAGAGCGATTTGGTTGTCTTGATTCGGACGGCGATGGTCTGGACGATGAATTAGATGAATTTCCCAATGATGCTACTGAACAAATCGATACTGATGGTGATGGAGTTGGTGATAACTTAGATGCCTACCCACAAGATGCCTCCATGTCAGTTATTCCAGATGATGATGATGATTCTTCTAATGTGATTGGAATAGTGGCAATTGCTGCGGTTATTCTCGGAATTATTGTGGTAATTGGCCTATATGCTACTCGGCGTAAACCAGAACTTATGCCTGAAAATGTCATGCCGTATGCTGATCAACAATTCATCCAACCAATGGCTCAACCAATGCCACAACCAGCAATGGAATATGCTCCACCAGTACAAACTCCTCAAGGACCACCACTGCCTCCTGAAGGACTACCACCGAATTGGACTATGGAGCAATGGGCTTGGTATGGTGAAGATTACCTACGTAATCGTTGAAGGAATCACTCTATCTTTTATACCGACCTTTACTACGCTAAATGATGAATAATTACCTGGCTCGCCTGATGAGCTATTGGTTATGCTTGGGCACCTTGTACGACCTAGCCTTTGCGTTGATTTTTTCGTCGTTGATTGCCATATTATTCCAAATTTTCACATTGATTGATTACCTAATGATTTTTGGTGCTTGTTGGTTTACTATCGAGTTATACTGGTTGTTGGTAGATAGATTTGGCAGAACTCTGCAAAGAAACCGAATAATTCGCAAATACTTCCTTGGTGCACAATTCAAGAAGCGTTGATTGACGCTAATAGTAATCTATTTTTTTTCATTTAAGT
>JAKMFF010000232.1 GCA_022425585.1 Candidatus Poseidoniaceae archaeon | reverse complement strand
AGGTAATACAATCCTCTTCAATCCAAACTCTCGCGACAACTGTCATACGTGTACACCCGTGTTGATGATTCCTATCCGCCGTAGTCTTTGAAGGTTGCTTGCTCTCCTATGGAGAGTTGATTTCTTGTGGGAGGTAATTTATTGGCCAGATTACATCTGGAAGTCGCCCATGTCACCCATTTCGTTACCCATGGAAACTCCCTTGGATGAAATGACATCGTCGATTCGCAAAATCATAACTGCTGTTTCTGTAGCAGATTGAATAGCTTGTTCGACCACACGAAGTGGTTCGATGACGTTGGCCTTTCTCATATCGACTACTCCACCCTCGTAAACGTTGATTCCTGCGTGTGATTGACCGTCTGCGTGAGCCTTTCGAAGTTCTATCAGTGTAGTAACAGGGTCTAGTCCTGCATTTTCCGCTAAGGTTCTTGGGACAATTTCAAGTGCTGAGGCAAAAGCTTCGATAGCCATCTGTTCTCTTCCCCCGACTGTTTCTGCAAACGTCCTGAGATCTCGTGAAAGAGCCGCAAGAACACTACCGCCTCCAGTGAGAACTGCGCCATCTTCCCAAGCAACTGAAACTACGCCAACTGCATCATCAAATGCTCTTCTTATCTCATCAACTACGTGTTCTGTACCACCTCTAAGCAATACAGAAACTGATTTTGCTTCAGGACAACCGGTGATAAAAGTCATCTCCGACTCTCCTATTTTCTTTTCCTCAACGCGTTCTGCATTACCTAAATCCTCTGGAGTCAAATCATCTAAATTAGTAACAATTTTACCGCTTGTAGCCTTTGATAATGCTTCCATATCAGATTTCTTTGCTCTACGTATTGCAAAGACACCTGATTTAGCCATGTAATGTTGAGCAAGTTCATCAATTCCTTTCTGACAAATTAGCACATTTGCCCCAGAATTCTTAATTTTTTCAACTAGGCTTCTGATGTAATTTTCTTCTTCTTCAAGGAATTTAGATAGTTGATTAGGGTCGGTAATTTGGATTTTAGCATCAACTTCGGTTTTCTTTACTTCGATTGCCGAATTAACCAGCGCAATTTTTGCGCCAGTAATGGAGCGTGGCATGCCCGCATGAACTCTTTCCTTGTCTAAGATTATTCCATCAATAAGGGTTGAATCTTTGATTGAACCGCCTTGTCGCTTTTCGACCTTAATATCCGATAAGTCAACAATTCTTTGCTCTCCATCAATAATTCCAACTGCGTTTACTGACCTAACACAAATATCGGCCATAAATGATTTTACCGCACCTGCTGACTTTCCAGTTAGTGCGGTCTTAGCAACTTCCATGAGTACTGAATCATCGTTTTTTGTTTCAATTCCGTGACTTGATAGTAAATCAACCGCTTTTTCTGCTGCCAACCTAAATCCTTCACATATTACGGTAGGATGTACATTCTGCTCGATTAAGTCTTCACTTCTTTTCAGCAACTCACCAGATAAAACAACAGCAGTGGTTGTTCCATCAAAGCAATGTTGTTCTTGAGTTTTGGCAACTTCAATAATCATTTTTGCTGCAGGATGTTCAATATCCATTTCTTTGAGGATGGTTGCGCCGTCATTAGTAATGACTACGTCTCCCATTGAATCAACCAACATCTTGTCCATTCCTTTGGGGCCCAAAGTAGACCTAACTGCATCTGCTACCGCTTTAGCAGCCGCTATATTGTTTGATTGAGCTGTTCTTCCTCTAGTTCTCTGAGTGCCATCTTTCAAAATGAATATGGGTGCTTGTCCGTTACCGTACATGTTTTCGCCTCATTGTCTGCGAGTACGCTCAAGTCTTGAACCCTACGATTCAAAGGTTTCGCATTTTTTTTTATTGTTTCTCGTTTTGTTCAAGCCACTGAGCGCCATAAGCGTTCCATTGATCCATTGACCAACCAGCAGGCAAACCTGTGGCGGGCAGAGGAGGACTTGATGGTTGCGAGAGTGTAGGTTGAGCCGCCTGTGCAGGAGGAGTAGATTGTGGAGGCATAGTGGATGGAACTGTTGCATTAGGGGCTGATTGTGGAGGCATAGTGGATGGAACTGTTGCAGGAGGTCCTGATGGTACTGTTGGGGCAGAAATTACTGACTGATAGGTCGCAGTAATACTATCTTGATAGCCTTCTTGCCCCCAATTAGCATATTCATCATCTTCTTCCTCACCATTCTTCAGAATTCTAATGGTAATTACAATACCTGCTACCATGACTACAACAAAACCAAACCACATTGCAGCACCAGCAAAATCAAATGATGAACTTTGGTCATCCTTTGTTTCAACGATTATTTTACGCAGTTGAACTTGGATTTGTGATTGAGTGGCTTCTGCCTCTGAGTCAGAGCGTGCCCACAAAGTTATCTCGGAATCAAATGTTGGTTCATCTAGTGTCATCAGAGTTGATTCTGTCACTTGGAAAGTTATTGTGATAACTCTTAATGAATCGTCTCCAATCCCCAAAACGAAAGCTCGATCATTGCTATCAATTCTGGACTGGAACCAACTACTGGAGTTGCCAGGGCTGATGTCCATGGAGACTGATTGAGGTGTAGTGAATTGGTTTCTAACAGTAACTTCTAAGGTTACTTCATCTTCAAAGTTATCGATAATTACCAACTGAGATGGTAATATTTTCAACAAATTATTGGTACTTCCAACAGAGTAGGTTGAACCACCTGTAGCAATTACAGTCTCATCAAACATACTCTTCGCAATAATTACCATCTGCAAATTACCACTAGTTCCTTCGACAAATGAAAATTCGACTGTTACATTGTAACTTGCACCACTGTTGATTGGCACGGTCTTTGAGCCATCTACAAGGTTGGTGAATTGTGCATTCATACCCTGAGGAAGATTTAGACTCATTTCAAAACTATCTTGAATATTCCCGTTATTGGTAACTTCAAAGGTCATTGATTGAGCAAGATCGCCTGGGATGTAAGACTGGTCAGAAATATCGGTCTCAACATGAACGCTAGCAGTTTTCTGGACTTCTATCGAGACCACTTCACTTACGGATAGAGAAGGGTCATTCACGTTAGTAGCAGTCACAGTAACATCGTAGAATCCCTCAGGCAGACCAAGAGGCATTGGCAGATTCAAGAAGAAACTCCAAGTACCACCCCATTCGTTTAGTAACGGAGATTCAACATTATCTACACTTGCACCTGTTTGCCGGTAGTATATTGGGAAATTATTAGCCACTGTGATGTTGTATGATTCTTCATCATTGCCATTATTAAATAGCGTCATACGTAGCATTTTTTCTTGCCCGTCAGCATAACCAACAACTACCGGTAGACCACCATCATCGGTCGAAAAGTAAGGTGATGAATAATCAACCTCTAGATTACTATCCCGATATATTGGGACATCAATCAGTCGATTCAGGGTTGTATCACCAACAACATCACCGCTAGTCCTTGTTGCTCTTACCTCGACAGATATTTGCCCAGGAGTTGCTTGTTGTTCTGCAGAAATTGATAGTGATAAATCAGCTGATGTACCCTTTTCCATGAATACAGAAGTGATAGCATTCCCGACATCATCTTGAATGGTTCCACTCCATAATTCAGCATCAAATGTCGAACGTAACTCGAATGTTGAATCCAAATTACCAGTATTGGTTATCTGGAAGGGTAAATTTGCGGTTTCTCCCGGGTTCATAGTCAAGGCGATTTGATTGGAGTTAGAGTTGAGCCTTACACTGTACTGAGAATTGATCGATACGGTTGTAGAGACTCTTGCTTTCTCGCCAGTATTGGCTGAACTAGCATCAGTAAACCAAATTTCCCAATCCTGTATCTGGACATCTGCACCGACTGGTATGGACAGATTTGCCCAAACTTCGGTAGTTTCAAAAGGACCTATTGGTGGAATAACCACATTGAAATCGTTGTCATTCGGATTGGTCGTATCGAGTCTAAGTTGTGGTATCGAAGGGTCCATCCAAGATGCATTAGTAACATTAGTCTGGGCTCTAAATTGGACATTTTTATAGCCGTTATTGGTCACTAAACACTTCCATGAAACCAAATCATTTGGTACGGTTTCAAACCCGCCAACTGGATTATCACAGTTAGCAGTAAGAGTAAAACCATCTACCTTAGAGACACCGAACTGAACAAAATCGTCAAAATGCATACCTTGAGTTGCTCCAGAGCTGTCTGACCGGAATACTAAACCGAAGGTCCATGAATTGCCGCCTAAGAACAAATCTGGATTTGCTAAAGATGGATTTTGAGACCATACACCTTGAGGGTCCCAGGATATATTCTTCCATTGACCAGGAACTGGGCTAGGGTTTATCTCTGCAACATCCCAATGTACTGATTGTAACGGGTCGGAAAAGTTCCCATTGTTATTCCAGAACTCTAAGTAGGCAGCATCTCCTGCGCCCATTGTACCCCATGCTTGAAGATGTATTTGGCTGGAAATGTAATTTTGTGATTGGAAAATCTTACGGCAAACCCAAGCCTGCTCAATATTTGTTAGACCTGAGTCTAATTGGTCACCATTGCAATCATTATCTGGGTTTTTATATGAATGAACCAATCTATCAAAAGCACTGGATGGATACGTGTTACCACCTGGTAGAGACATTCTCCAGTGGGAACTACCGGCAGTTGCATCTGTGTTATCCTCATACCAAGAACCAAAATCATTAGCATCGCCGCCACCCACAGGATAGCGAGCTGGCCTAAAGGTAAGTGAAGTACCAGATGCTTCTCCATCAAAGATATCTTTGTAAACCGCTATGGGCACTTGCTTTTCCATGATATCGTTATCATTTC
>JAKMFF010000185.1 GCA_022425585.1 Candidatus Poseidoniaceae archaeon | reverse complement strand
GAAATGCCTTGCTAATGGAGTTGATGCAATTTGGCAAACACTTGGACAGAAAACAGACCTTCTTGCTCAGTTTGTCGCATTTCCAACAGCTAAGAAGAAATCCAAATCCAGTAAGAAGGTTGATGTTTCAATTGGTAGAATTGATGTCTTCGATAACGAAGAACTAGTAAGTGCAATTGATAAATTGTCCCCGCTATGCACAGATGCTAGTCAACAAATTGCCATTCAAAAAATTCAGTCTCAACTTTCTGCAAAGAGGCCTCTAGAAGTAAGCAAGAATCTGCTTCAATTAACTGGAAATGCGTCAATTATTTCTGTCATCTTAGCAATTGCTAGCCATTCCGATTCCGTTAAACCGATTAAAGAATTAGCCAAAATCGACAAAGATCGCGCCGAAGAATTTGAAGACTTAACTCGCTTGATTGGTGGAGAAGTTAAGGACTGGAAGGCTAGCACCGGTGCAGATGACAACGGATTAGCAAGGGCAAGAGCTAGATTTGCATGGTTGAGTTTCCCAGAATCAGTAGGTAATCTTCCGCCGGAAGAAATCACAGCAGGGATTGAGATTCTAGAGTCTATTCCAAATTCTCAAGTGCAAATCCAAAATCTTAGATGGTTATATCTGTCAGCACTTGCAAAATCAGGAGATAGTGAACAGGCTGCAGACTTATTGGTTTCAAACAATTTAGACCATTCAATAGAGATTGAAAAACTGTATGACTTAGTTTGTTCATTAAATTCTACCGAAGTAAATGATTGGCTCGTCGAGCAAATGACATCTTTGGATGAGGGAGCATTGTTGTACATTGCTAACCATGATAGTACCTCACTTAATTTGAAGAATGAATGTTTCAAACAAATTCAAGACATTGCAGGAGAGGCTTGGGAAGTATCTTCAGTTCAAGCCGTAGAGGTATTTACTCAAAAATTAGAGATTAGAAGACTCAGTAAAATTTTAACAAATAATGACCTTGCACCGCTTTCTCACCCATATGAAGCCTTGTTGTCCTACCATATTTTAGCAACAAATAGTCAACATGATTTGTGGGAGAAATTTGTTGATATTAGACGACAAGCACTAACATCGATTCACAGCACAGAGCCACCAGCCTATCTCTCTCCAATGGCTCAGAGTCTAATTATGCTCATGGAAGGCAATAAAGTCGACGACGACCCATTTACTATATTGCCGAAAAAAGCCTACCAAGCCCTCAAACAAGCTCGAAACGCCCTCAAACAAGGCGGTACAGGAATTGCTTCAAGGACCCATATCGAACATCTACAGAATAGCCTAGAGAAAGCCGAACTTTCCAACCTAGAGGAAAATTTGCTGTCAGTTCTAATCGCAACCCTCAACCTCAATCAGGCAACAATTTCATTGCAACATGGTGAGGCAGACGAAGAAATCTATGCCTCATTAAATCAATTGGTAGTAGGATCTGACATACCAACTAGATTAGTCCGTTCGGTTAGACAGTTGGTATTTGACCACGATATTGGATTGGAACAATTAGTCACATGGTATCAGCAAAATAATCCTCTTTCTCCATGGTATACGCTTGCTAGAGCAGCGCTATTCGCTCAAAATAATGATGAGTTAAATGCAGCCAGAGAATATAGAAGGGTTGCTGAAAGCGGAGAGTTCGATTTCGAACATTCTATGGTCCTATATCGCAAGTCAATAATCCACCTCGCTCACGCTGAGCAGTGGAAAGAAGCCGTAGATTTGCTCGATAACCAACCTGCTCTGCGAACGGCAATTACCAAGCGATTCCAACTTTATCTAAGGGTCTCATTTACTGCCAGCAATCAAAAAACCAATGAAGCAACTCAATTGCTCAAGGATTTTGTGCGACGAACAAAACAAGTTCAGGAAGAAAACATGGATGGTGAAATGGTAGAGAAAACCATCAACTTCTTTGCTGAAGATGAACTTGATAATTTACGAAATTATCCCTTTGAGCATTCTAGGGAATTGCCTGCTGAACCATTCTCTGGCAGAGTTACTGCTGCATTGAATTCTGTTCAAAGAAACAAACGTCGAACTAGACATGGATTTGACGGCAGATTCCGTAATGAAATGTTACAAAATCCACCTTCGATAATGGCGCTGTATGATAT
>JAKMFF010000178.1 GCA_022425585.1 Candidatus Poseidoniaceae archaeon | reverse complement strand
ACGGGGTTGAAGTAGATACTCAATTGGGTGAAATATCTGCTGGACTTGTGGAACGCCAAACCTTGATTGATGGAATTGAATCATTGATTGAACAGCAAACCCAAATATTCCAAGCCATAATGTATCTTGGGCTGTTATTCACTATTGCAGTTATGCTCAATACAATGATTATGAATGTAGCAGAAAGAGATTTCGAATTAGCAACCCTCAGAGTACTTGGCGCTTCGACCAAGAGACTTGGTGCTATGTTATTATTCGAAAGTTTACTAATCGGAATTATCGGCGGCATAGTTGGCGTCTTCTTTGCCTATGGTGGAGCGATTGGCTTAGCCGCTTCATTCTCCTCTTGGGAATTTTATGTGCCTGTGGTAATCGTGCCAAGTATTGCATTCCAGTTGATGTTTGGCGTGATAATAATCGCCGTTGCTATGACGCCGATTGGTGTTTGGCGTTTGCGAAAAATGGACTTGGTTGAAAAAGTCAAAGACTTGTCTCAGTGAAGCGAACTCTTGATGAGCCGTCAATTCTTGGGGATATCATGGTCGATATACCAAATATTGGACACAAGGTCCAAATTGAAGTAAATGGCCATAATGGAAAAACCTCTCATGAGGGAATCATTCTTCACCCTGCATCAAAAGGTCACCTAACTCTCAAACTGGCAAATGGCTACAATGCAAGTTATCCTGTTGAAGATATTGAATCACTGACGGTGCTCGGTAAAATTGTCGAGGAAGAAGCCCCAGATTATAGCCAAATGGAATTCAATGAAGAACTTCCAAGGGTGCGAATCATTCACACAGGTGGAACTATTGCCTCAAAAGTGGATTACAAAACCGGTGCAGTTATTGCTAAGTTTGAGCCAGAGGAATTAGTATCAACCATTCCTGAATTAGCTGAAATTGCCAATATTGATGCGGTTAAACTTGGCAATATGTTTAGCGATGATATTCGCCCTCAACACTGGAACAAAATGATTGATGCTACAGAGCAAGCATTCAGTGA
The DNA here is from genome assembly GCA_022425585.1 of Candidatus Poseidoniaceae archaeon. The sequence continues at coordinate 3,592 of JAKMFF010000178.1, read as the reverse complement.
GGGTTGCCACGGAGTAGTTATCACTCACGGCACAGACACATTACACATTACTTCTGCTGCAATGTGCTTTGCATGGTCAGGAGATGGCAAAGCACCTCCAGGCCCAATTGCTTTAGTCGGTTCACAGCGTTCATCAGATCGAGGCTCTTCTGATGCTGCAGAAAATTTGATCTCTGCAGTTTACTGGGCGGCCAATGGACCAAAACCGATGGCAATTCGAGGTGACTCAGCAGTTGTAGTAATGCATGCTTCAAGCCACGATGGAACCTGTGCCGTTCAACCTGGAACGGGAGTCAGGAAATTACACACCTCTCGAAGAGACGCATTTAGAAATGTAAACAGCCAACCATTAGCCTACATTGATCTTGAAGATGGTGGACCAAAGATAGTAATTGAAGATTCATACCAACTTGCTAGAAACTCTACCAGTAGTGAAATATCTCAATCACCCCGTAAGTATTCCACTGATGTACGAATTGCTCAATTCATTGCTGGGCCCTACCTGCATGAAGAGGAGATTGAATCGATTGTTGCTAATGGGCCACAAGCAATTGTCATCCATGGCACAGGACTTGGACACTTACCGATCGATGATTCTGGCAAAGACGCACCTGAAAATACCAAGGTTTGGCGAGTTTTAACACGTTGTGTCAATCGGAATATTCCTGTGGTGGTAACATCCCAGTGTCTTAACGGACCAATCGATATGAATGTCTACTCCAAGGGTAGAAAACAACAACAAATGGGATTACTTGGTCATGGAAGCGTCGCAACACCAGATACCACATTAGTCAAAATTCATTGGGCCCTATCCAACGACAAAGACGTTGGTAAAATTATCTCGATGAACTTATGTGGCGAGAATCATAACGTTTTACTGGAGTGAAAGTAATGTCAAATAACTCCAATCAAAGACTTGAGGAACTGCGCCAAAAGCGCAATGAAGCAAAATTAGGTGGCGGACTGAAAAAACAAGAAGCCATTAGAAAATCCGGTCGCGGAACCGCTAGAGATCGCATCGGCATGTTACTTGATGAAGAGGCATTTGTAGAAATCGATTCATTTGTCACCCATCGAACTGTTGACCATAATATGTTCTTGCATCAGACATTGGGTGATGGTGTAGTGGCTGGGCACGGAACAATCGATGGCCGGAAAGTATTCTGTTTTGCCCAAGATTTTAGCGTCCACGGTGGTAGTATGGGCGAAATCCATGCTAAGAAAATCAGCAAAATTGTTGAGATGGCAGAACGTGCCAAGGTACCGATTATTGGTATGTGGGATGGTGGTGGCCAAAGAGCTCAAGATGGAATTTCGGGATTAGCCGGTACGGGTGAACTACTCGACCGTTTTGTTCAATGCAGCGGACGAATTCCAATCATTAGTTTAGTGCTTGGACCTGTTGTTGGAGTATCTTCACTTGCTGCAGGATTGGCCGATTTTACCATTCTTGGAGAAGACCATGGACAACTATTCCTCTCATCGCCATTAGAAACTCCCGAGGTCATTGAAGGAGAGATTGATGCTGCGGGACTAGGTGGTGCAAATCTACACGCATCTCGCTCAGGAATTGCCTGCTTAATTGCTGATGATGATGAAGACGCATGCGCAATGGCAGCTGAAATTCTTAGTTATCTTCCAGATCATAACGGCGCAATGCCACCATTTATCGAGACTGCAGACTCTAATGAGCGATTAAATCCCGAACTTGAGACTTTAGTACCTGACAATCCAAACCGTCCTTACGACATGGTCAAAGTGGTCGAAGAAATTGTTGATGATGGTGATTTCATGGAATTATTCAGTTCATATGCTGATAATATCATAATTGGTTTTGCTCGACTTGGTGGCAGAACTGTCGGCATAGTTGGTAATCAGCCAAAGGTACTAGCAGGGTGTCTTGATATTGATGCCTCGATAAAAGCAGCCCGCTTCATACGTACCTGTGATGCATTTAATGTCCCGCTTGTGACTTTTGAAGATGTACCTGGTTTCTTGCCTGGTGTAGTTCAAGAATGGGGCGGAATTATTCGCCATGGAGCAAAACTGTTGTTTGCTTATGCAGAAGCCACAGTACCAAAACTTACCCTTGTCACAAGAAAGGCATACGGTGGAGCATACCTTGCGATGTCGTGTAAGCACTTGCGCAGTGATTACAACATTGCATGGCCAACTGCTGAACTGGCCGTAATGGGTGCTGAAGGAGCGGTTAATATCATCCATCGACGCGAAATAAATGCTGTTGAAGATGATGGTAAAGAAGTTGTGCGAGCGCAGTTGGTTGATGAGTATAAAGCAAAGTTTGGCGACCCATATGTGGCAGCAAGAAATGGCTGGTTAGATGATGTGATAGAACCAAACGAAACTAGAGTTCGTTTGATTAGAGCATTGAATATATTACACTCCAAGCGTGAATGGAGCCCACCAAAAAAGCACGGCAATATTCCACTGTGATTACTTATCTTGATTAATTCTGGAAAGCAGTCCAGTAGGTGAAAGATCGACTCCAAGTTCTTCATCGACCACATCAAGATTGGTTTCTTGTTCCAAAGAATATGGTTGTGTTGTGTCAATTGGATCAGTTTTCATAGCCCTCAGTATGATTACCAAAACTAATACCATGATGATTAACCCTAAACCACCTGCAACTATGATTGTCCCTGATACTGCTGAAGCATCATCGGTATCTGTGTCTTGCTCAACAATTGGGGTTGAAGAATTAAAATTTATTTCACTATACGCAACAACATCTGCGGTAAATGCTGAATCATTTACCGCAACTCTAATTTCAATTGTTCCGTTAGTGCCTGGAGGCACCTCTAGCATTGTCACACATTCCTTAGAGTTGCCAGAATCATCAAGTATGCAGGACGGATTGAGATTCTGCTGAACGATATCATCTAGGGAGATTTCTAGAGGATGGTCAACAAATCCATCTGAGTCAAACACCGACCAAGCTAAAGTTGCTGCCGTATCATCAATCAAATTTACATTCATCAAATTAAGTTCAGGCAAATCAGGCACCGACACCACTTCTACGTTCAATAATTGGCCATAAACCGAAGTTCTATCAGTTACATTTAGCCAATCATTATTCAGCACACCAAAGTAATCAGCAACTGGAGAAATTATGATTTGAGAACCGGAAATTATGGCTGTTGCAGTGCTAGTCGAGTCGGATTCTATGCTCCATGATAATTCGTCTCCATCAATATCAAAACCAAAATCGCTGGTATTAAGCGCAATTGTCGCATCTTCGTCCATCGAAATATTCCACATTGAATTATTTACCACCATTATATCATCAACCGCTGAAACTTGGATTGGTATGTCTAAATCAACAGCCTCTGTTGCCCCGTCCGTGACTCTCACATGCAGTACTGTTGCCCCATTAGCATCGGGATTAGGGGTAATTGTGAGAACACCTTGAAAATAAACAAACGATACGGGACCGGCTGAACCTTCTGTTTGGTCATTAATTGATGCTAGTAGTGGTTCACCTTCAGGGTCATAAGCAAAATCAGTAATATTTACTTGAATCGAAGGACCATCTTCGATTAGAGTTTGCATATTTATTTCATCGGTTTTTACC
>JAKMFF010000152.1 GCA_022425585.1 Candidatus Poseidoniaceae archaeon | reverse complement strand
AATCTATTCCAATACCAAGGATGGTCAGTTAATCATTGATACTGCATTACTTGGAACTACCCACTTACTAACAGCAGCCAGAGATGCTGGGGTCAAGCGCGTTGTCTACACCTCCAGTGTCGCAGCCGTTGGTAATACTCCAAAGGGCAGAGCCAAGACCGAAGATGATTGGCAAACTGAGCGCTCATCACCATATATCATTGCTAAAACAGATTCAGAACGTAAAGCCTGGGAACTAGCCAAAGAATTTGACATTGATTTACGAGTTATCAATCCAAGTGCAGTTATTGGTGGTGGATTTGTTAATGCCACACCAAGCGTTAATTTCTTCCCTGACATCATCAACGGTAATGTTCCAATGGCGCCTAAAATTCCACTATCTATTGTCCATGTCAAAGATGTGGCAATTGCCCACAGAAGAGCCTATGAAGTTGACGAAGCTGAAGGAAGATTCATTTTGGCACCACATAACAACCTAACATTAGCTGATGTCTGTCGGACAGTTAAGAAACTATATCCACAAAGCAAGGCACCAAAACGAGGCATCCCGCGCTCAATGATGTCGCTTGTGGTATTATTTGACTGGTTTAACGGACTGAGAGGCAAGAAACGCTACATGACTAGAAAGACTGTGAAAGGTTTCTTCCGTGGCGATTCTAACATGTCTTCAGCCAAAGCCACTGAGGTTTTAGGCATGGATTGGATATCTCTAGAGGATTGCGTCACCGATACTGTAGATGAATTCAAATCACGGTCGTTGGTACAATAGGATCTGAATGATTCTCTCCCTTCGCCCATTTCTTTTTGATAAACTTGAATAAAATCCGTGAGAATACCATCGAGAATAGTAAGAATATGATTGACGTCCAAATCGGGAGATTATCGCTAGTTGCGATAAAATAAGTGACCACTAAAATGCCCATGCCGTAGACGGCTCTGAAAGCAGAAAAAAGCATCAAAGAGCGGAACGCTGGAGACTTGCTTAGCCGGGTAAAAAGTGTCAACTTCTCACTTTCCTCCATACAATACGCTGAATCTTTTACTTCAAAATATGATGTATTGCTAAAATAACTTTAACCAATATTGCCGAATAACCCGACAAAAATCAACAACGTGTAAATTAACAAGAGTATAAAATGGTCGCAGGCCGGATGAGCTCCATGCAAAGCAGCAAATACGCATACGTAAAACTCAGTGGAATATCCTGCGTCAGATGTGGTAGACTCGATGGAATATCTGTCGATTCATCAGGAAGATGCGCTGACTGCATAAACATGAATTACAATATTGATTAATTCACTCTTCTTCCAAGGATTCTTGCACAAATGGGGTGAAAATCCCACGCTCCTCCATGATATCACAGGGGCCAGGCAATACCGCTAGAATTTCATCGGTAGAAATCCCGGTATTTTTGTAAATCCTGTTAGCAAGTCGGTCTTTCTTGGTAATTCCAGAACTCAAGATTGCATACCTCGAGCAAATTGATAAGATTAGTTCAGGAGTTCCACTCATCAATAGCGGCACCCCATTTATCGCCACTATACCAATACCAATTTTAACGTCTAAATCCCTAAACCATTGTCGTTGGCCGCGAACAATAAATGCTCCTTTACCAACATACTCACCGGTTTGCGCGGTCTTGGAAACTTGGGCCGGCTTTACGGCAAATACTGTCCCGTGGCCCCCGCCACTAGACCATGCGCGACTCCAACACAAAGCAAGAGTTGCTGCCTGGGTCAATTTATCACCGTTAATTCTCTCATCGCCCAATTTGTCGACTAATTTGTAAGCGGGAATATCTTTGGGAATATTTGCCGGTGGGTTTTCATCAATGACAAAGCCTTGAGTTGCTCTAAGACTGCAACTGGGGGCGCCGTGAATATCAGCGTGGAGATACATGTCAGACCCGGAGAGATGCTTTTTGACAATCGCATCATTACCCTTGGCATCTTTACCACCCACCAGTAAATGGCCTCCTGTAGTCATTGACCAGCGATGGTTTTCAAACCACAATCGTTTACTGCGTTTTACCTTACTTAAGCGTCCACTTTCTTTGGCTTTGCCCTCTTTCTTTTGCGCCCGTTTAAGTTGTATAT
>JAKMFF010000098.1 GCA_022425585.1 Candidatus Poseidoniaceae archaeon | reverse complement strand
CCGGTATCCAGTACTCCAGACGGGTCATCGTGGCTGGCTAGTGAATTTATGATGTCACTACTAGCAATAATTCTTCTTTGGCGCAACATTTTGACGATATCATCAGATGTCGCAGCCATGAGTTATCGTAATGACGCCGCCCCAAAAGGAAACCGGTTGACCTTGGCATTATTTCCAATCAACTTCTTCCCCGAATGATTCAGAATCATCATCTGGTTGTTCACCACTCCATGATTCATCTTGCCAAGGGGCAGATTGTTTTGCCTCTGCTTCTCTTTTAGCACGCTCTTTTTCAAATTCGACACGGGCTCGTTCTTTCTCATCAGCCATTTGTTGCAGTTTCTTGCGATTTTCTTCTGCAGCATCCATTGCTTCATCCCACCTGCCAATGGCTGTTAGTAGCGCGAAATGGACAAAACCAATCTTATTCTCTGACCTATTGCCGCCTATTTGGGTAGATTCAGCGTTGGCCCATGATTTAGAAGCAATCCCAACATACACAGTTCCAACCTTCTTGGTTGTGCTATCGTTTCCCGGACCAGCAATTCCAGTAATTGAAATCGCAATGTCAGCATCAGCATTTGCTAATGCACCTTTCGCCATTTCAATAGCAACATATGATGAAACAGCGCCACGTTTTTCCAGTGTTTCTGGATTGACCCCAAGTTGAGAGACTTTTGCCTCATTTGAATAGGTGACCCACGATTGGTTAAACCAATGACTTGCCCCAGCAATATCGGTAAACGCACTAGCAAGCAGGCCTCCTGTACAAGATTCTGCCACAGTAATGCTGTGACCTCCTTCTTTCAGACGTCTAACCAGACGGGCTGCGGCTGCTTGGATATCTTCATCCATTCAACCTTGCGTCAAGCGTCATGGTTTTGAGGTTAACGCTTGCGTTGCATTCAATAATGAGAGGCAACACGGCAGGCTAGGGTCTGTGGTCTAGGGGTTTATGACGTCGCCCTTACAAGGCGAAGATCGAGGGTTCAATTCCCTCCGGACCCACCAGTTACCAACAGTAATCCTGTAACTCGCCTTGTCCATCTAATACAACTTTAGTGATACCAGTACGCTTCCTAATTTGAGTTTCATCATCGCTTTCAAAACTTGAATCGGCTAAGATCAGATGGACTGCTCGTTGCCATAATCCATCAGATATTTTTGCTCCACGAAAGTCAACCGCGACTAAAATATCTAGCAGTTCACTGTGAAATAATATAGTTGCAGCAGCAGATAATTCCTGATGAGTAATCAATAACCATCTGGCGCCATCCAGTACTGACAGTTGGTTATTTTGTTGGTAATCACTGAACTTCACAACCTTCATATTATCACCTAGATTTTGAACCGTAATAAAGCGATGGCTCCGCCTATGCCCAGTAGTTGTTGACCAGAGTCATGGTCGGTGGAACACTGTACCATTTCTCCGCCAATGTCACTTAGTGATTTACACCATATTTGCCAAGATGTCCCATCAATAATTGCCTCTTCATCCCGTAGTAGGTCTGCTGAAATGAGTAATGTTTCAATTGCTCCTTCATTACGGGCTTTGGTTAATTCCATTAATCCATAAGCTACGGCACCATCGGTTGAAACCCTCATCCATGCCTCTTCTAATAACCCGATTTCCTTGGAGATTGCATAATCTTCCAACAGGTTTCCAGCAAGCCCTTCGCGTAATATTTCGTTAGCCCCAGCCCGACCTGACATTGATGTGCTAATTGAGGCAATGAACCTAGTTTGTCCAGAACTTTTCATATCCTGCAGATATATCTCCCGAGCATGTCCAGGGCCACATAAAATTAGTGGGGTTTCTTTGGCTAAGGATTCAGTAAGTTCTTTGATGACTTTTTCCCTAAATCCTTTGGCAACCCCACTTGATTGTTTGACATCAACCCGCTTACCTCCGCCACGCATGGTCCAAGTTGTCGATTCTCTAAGTCCTCTAGAGGTCACATGAAACAAAATCACCTCATCATTTTCCACCACTGCTAATGCTACTTGCACTTGTTTAGCCGCATCAATTGCTTGCTGCAATAATTGTTTATCGGTATCTAAAAACTCAGTGATACAGGATAATTCTATTTCATCACCAACTGCAATATTGTGTGTGTGATGACTGCCGAGGTCGAATTTTGCTTCCTCTATTATTCCATGACAGCGTAGATTGTCGCCAAATGATTGATATTCAGTAGTTTCAATACGCAGTCTAATCCACATTTTCTTGCGTTCTGCAGATTTTGCTCTACCACCTTCTTCACCAGCAGTGGTTTGGTCACGACGTTCACCGAGCATACCCAGTGACATACCTTTGCGGGCTAGTCTGGCAAGTGACCATAAGTCATCTTGGCCAATAATGCGCAAGCGCCATAGCATAGGCTCGCGCTTCAATATCTGCATACATTCACCCAAAGATTCCAACTTGGTTGCCGTCATCATCCATATCCATGTTTAGTGCTGCAGGCCGTTTAGGTAAGCCAGGCATTGTCATCATGTTACCAAGTATTGCTA
>JAKMFF010000090.1 GCA_022425585.1 Candidatus Poseidoniaceae archaeon | reverse complement strand
GAAATCAATTGCTGCATATTATTGGTGGCTCTTTCCAAACCTCATGCTCAACTTTTATCCATGGGGTTTGTCGATAAATATTGTCAACCCTAATGGCTATTCTAAGACCGTAGTGAAATACCATGGTTTGATTGCAGACCAAACTAAAGTTGGTTTGGGTGCGGGTGGAGATGTTGACTTGGTAGAATTACAAGATCAAGAGATTGTTGAAGCTTGTTTTAGAGGAATGAAATCTAGTTTGTATAATAGAGGACGCTACTCTCCTAAAATGGAGATGGGCGTCCATCATTTCCATCGAATACTAACCAATCAAGATTAGTATTGGTTTTCTGGCGGTGAGCCAGTTGTTACATTGCCTTCTTGGTCAATGATGATTGGTGTGCCTTCTTCCCAGCCTGGGCAGTTTGAAGAAACCCATGTTCTAGTTGCCCATTCGCAGATGTCGTAGCCGCCTGATAGTATTCCCGATCGCTTGATGTAGCCCACTTTGACGATGTCTTTGTCCTTTGATAATACGTTGCCAAGTTGTTGGCTTGTAGTACCATGACGCATGGTGCTATTGATATGTTCCAAAATCTCTGCAGTGTTTCGGGGTCGGTCGCCTAAAAATTTCTTTATCTTTTCACGGATTCTGGTTGTTTTCATCAATATCATCTCTTTGTCACGCAGCGCATATCCATTGAATAATTGCCACTAAACTACAGGACGTCGGTCGCTGATATAATAGTTACTCCACTTTTACTAACTCGTTACATTTAGGTACTAAATTAAGTGTAAAAAGTGAACTTGTCATGACTGGTTGTAAGTATTACCATACTTTTCCAGTGGAAATACGTAACTTAATGTAACTATTTAACTATGACAAGGCTAAAATTATAAACAATCTGCTGTTGGTTTGGTTGAAGGTGACATTATTGTCCAATAAACGGATTAGAAGTAGTTACCATCGTAGGATATTGAGTTGGTTAATCGACTCAGGTGGCTCGGTATCGCAAATTTCTAAGTCACTTAAAATTCGAACACCACATGCATCCCTTGCCCTGAGTCAGTTAAGAAAGCAAGGTTTAGTGTCACGTAATGAATCAAGTGGTATTAGAGGGGCAATACACAAGATAACCAAGCAAGGCAGAAAACGTTTAGATGAAGATTATCTTGCACTTTACAAACTTCATGCGACTAGCCCTTCGCAAAATCACGACGCTATTGTATTAGAGTCAAAAGGCCCAATAATCATACTTTGTTATGTGAAAAACCCACCTAAATCGCTAATTTGCCTACCTGAAAACCCCTATCTAGATCTAGGCTCAATTGGCAAAGATTCCAGTGGAAGCATGGGGGTGAGATGGGCAACAGTAAAATCTAGTTCCACGAATTGGTATTCTAAAATATCCCTAGAAAAGGTACAACCACCAAATAAATCCAACCGAGGTACCATTGAAGGTTGGTTTGAACAATCCAATTCTTTTGCCATTGTTAGAGCTAATTTGCTAAACAGTGACCAGCAATGGAACGTCAATGCCGGAACGTGGTTTAATGGTCCAGTGATGTCAGAAGGAAATTTACCAGAAATTCTTTCAAACGGTGACAACAAAATTGGTGAAATAGTTGATTCTGAGATAACAGTCACATGGAAAAATAGACTGCATGCACATTTGACCTCAGAAGTAGATTCATCAATGATAATTAATTCCTTTGCCAATGGTTCTGTAGTACTGCGTAACAATGCAATTAAACCACAAAGAACATTTTTGCCAATTGGTTGTTTATCCAACTGGTTGAAGTTGAAACACCCAAGAATGAGTGATGCGAAATTAACTACAAAATATAATTCACTATCCAAGGGCTTGATCAGTAATAGCATTAAGTCACTGTCTCTAGCTTTACTCAGAGACATTTCACGAGATTTTGGTGAATGTGAATGGGTAAGTCGAATTCCAGAAAATATTGAAATTTCTGGGTTGTCACTTTTAGGTATGAAATCATTGATTGAATTTGTTAAGTCTGCGGGAGATTTAGAATTCTTAATCGAATGGAATTGGCCAATATTAGCGAATTTAGATTTCCTTGAGTACGTTCTGAGGGATAATAATTGCCGGTTGTTAGTGACAAAGCATGGAGATATAATCGACATAAATTCAGCGCTAGCCAAATTAATTTCTTTACGGGAATTGGCCACAGTAAAACTTCAACTTTCCAGAGAACATTCTCTTAACATCAAACTTACTACAGCTATTGATTTTTCACCCTCAATCACTCATAATTTAATTCCGCAAGATGCCTCTGAACTAGTTCGTTCATATTCCGAAAAATCATGGGACATCAATTGTTTAACTAATGATGTAGATGATTTTGAACACCGCAAGGATATTTGGCAAGCAATGTATTTTTACCCAGATGGCAATGAGCAGTGGGCAAATAAAACAGAGGCTCACAATCCACTAGCAGCATGGATTGCGACTCCCAATGAATACCGGAAGAGTAGGTGGATTAGGATTGCTGACGACCTACCAAATAAATGGGCTGATTTACTTGAGATAAATAGTCAAAACTTAGATGTAATAATTTCCAGTTTTCCAAAAGGAAGTCAAAGTTGGCAAAAAGAATCAATACTGTATATTTCTAAACAATTTATCAAAAACCATCAATTGCTGATACAAATGTCCCACCATCTTGATACAAAATCAGCAGTAAATCTTTCAGCCTGTATCTTATTGGCGAGCAATCATTTGCCAGACGATTTTATTGAGTTAATTCAACGTTCTATTGATAATTGGCTCGATGCTCCCCTTTTTGCCCGAGAGATTCTCGATACATTATTTCCAAATAATTCTGTAGGAAATAACGATCGGTATGGTGTCCTAGATAAAATAAAAAATGCCTCATTGATTCATCCCAATGATTCACTTCTTTACAATTGGAGTAGTTATGTGACAAGTTTGCAAAATAGTGAAGTCATTTCCAGTACTTCAATGAGAACTTACATGCAGTTATTCCCATTAAAATGGTGGTATGAAGATTCATCAAATTGGTTGCTATCTCAACTAAGTAGTTCAGCAGGAAGGCGATGGCTAGTAGCTAATGAATTACCTTGGCCAGCATTAATTGCTAGATTAGATGGCGAGGTTTGTGGACCTCCAGGCTTTGTTAGGCGTTTTACCAGAGATATACCAAGTACCGGAGAGATAATTTTTATTCCAGTAATGGCTGAATGTAAGGCTAAAGACTACTTGATGGATCTTTACGATATGATTAGTGGTTTGGAAGAATCGATTGATGTTGTACCTGGCAGAACACATCCAATGGTTGGATATTTACTAAGGGAGTTCCAAGAATGGCCAGACTTCTCTCCAACTATATTCGCTCAAGGAGATAAAGATATAGCCTCATTGTTATTTGGAATTTCGTTCTACAAAAACCTCGTATGAACGATGGCTTCATTTAGCATAACGATTAGACAAGATTGCCGCACTAGCAACATCGGGCGGAGCTACTGTGAAATTGCAATGAAGTCCGATACCAATGTGCGGTCCGCTATCGAAGACCAAAATGACCCTTCGGGGGATGATTTTTGGGGCAAAAGCGGTAAACCATTTGGTAGGTTATGGGTCCTTGTGTGACGTAAGAATGAACTCAAGACAACCACCCTATCAAACAGCACGCCCCGGCACCGAGGGTCAGGCCTTGGAGCACTGCGATGAAATAGGCCGTTAGGAGCTGGGGCACAGCGCTGCTTTTTTTCACCCATCAAAATTGGGTAGTTTTCATGAAATTAAGCGATTAACTCAAAGGCCAAATTTGTTACAGGTTAGCAATGGCAACTGATACCCGTTACATGTGTTGC
>JAKMFF010000085.1 GCA_022425585.1 Candidatus Poseidoniaceae archaeon | reverse complement strand
GTGCTGAAGACGACTTCATTAGATTCGGCACCTTTTGATCATTTCACAGGCATTAACGTATGGCGTCATTTGGTTAAAGTTTGCAGTGGATTAGACTCATTCATTATGGGTGAATTACAAGTTATGTCTCAATTTAGAGGGTCTGTGGCTTGGCATAAAAAGCACGGACTAATTAGCGATTTGAATGGCTCTTTCTTTGATCACGTCGTATCGGCCAACAGAATGATAAGGCGTGAATTTGGCTTTAATCAGACAACCGAGTCAATGCTTAATCTTGCTACGAGCGCCTTACAAGAAATCATCCCAAATGACGAGACTATATCTGCAGTTGTGCTTGGTTTTGGTGACATGGGATCAAAGGCTGCTGAAGTTTTACTTTCACTTGGGCAAAATGATATTTCCGTGATCTCTAGAACTCCTGAAAAGGCAGCACTTAGGAACCCTGAAATTGCGGCAAGAGTCAAGCTGATGACCTTTGAGGATTGGAAATCTCAAGAATCATCACCCGATTTGATTATCTCAACAATCCGAAATAATGACCCGACATATAATGCTTCAAACCCTATCCCTACCACTTCCAATGCAGTCATAATGGACTTTTCTTGGCCTCCGTCAATCGATTCTTCAGGAGTTGCAGAAAACCAAGAATTGTTTGACACTGAATATTGGATAAGAGCCGCACACAGACTGGGCGTAGAATGGGATTATTCCTCGACGATAAGCAAAAGTGAAGAATTGATTAGCGAGATACAGCAAAGGTTCATGACAGCACTGACGGACAAGGCACAAGCAAAATTTAGAGCATTCATGTACCAAACATTGGATGATTTGTCTAAGCAATGGCAGCAATCAGACTTTGTTGAGAAATCACACGCTCAAATTGATGCGTTTTCTCGGGAAATAGCCACATGGATATGCAATCAATCCGGGCCATTCAGTACTTCTGAACTCGATGAAATGGTTCTTTCAACTAAGCGAGAAATAAATCCAACTCTTCTTACGAGGGTGGCCAGTGATGTGAATGAGACGGTAATTCGCATTAATGGTCAATCATCTCTTTAGGAGGTTCCGCTTTGGACAAAATCAGAATCGGAACTAGAACTTCAACTCTCGCCATGTGGCAGGCGACCCATGTACAGCAGAAATTGAAACAATCCGGCTATACCACAGAAATCATCGGCATAACTTCTACTGGTGATAAATCACTAGGTGGAGACCTCGCAACCTCAGTTGGACAATTTATCCATGCAGTAGATGCACAATTAATGGCCGGCAACATAGATATTGCCGTTCACTCCACTAAAGACGTCCCTGTCACAATATCTGAAGAATTTGCTACACTTGCTTACATTGAGAGAGGCTGCACTAATGACTTGCTGATTTTACCGCCTTCTGATAAACACAACACACTTGGCGAATTATTCAACTCATCATTAGAGTCATCAATCGATCAGGCGCTGCAAGCAATCCCGCATTCTGGTATGGTGGGTACAGTTTCAGGCCGCCGCCAATCATTCATGCTCAGTAAGCGACCAGACATTATTCCTATTGCCGTTCGCGGGCAAGTTGAGACACGGTTAAAACGACTGCAAGAGGGAAGAGTGAACGCGATTATTCTTGCCGAAATTGGTCTAAAACGACTACACGATATCGGTGCATTAGCGCCCTGGGTGTTGGCGATGAGTGCAATCAGAATCAGTGATGACGATTGGCCCACTGCGCCAGGTCAAGGGGCGATTTCAGTACATTGCCGAAGCGTCGACAATGAAAGATATTCAGAACTAAGAGCCGTTCTAAATCACGCCCAAACAGAAATTGATGTAACCAACGAGCGAAAAATACTGCGCGAAATAGGCGGAGGCTGTCTTTATCCGGCAGGAATAAAAGTGGATAAAAGCAAGGTTTCAGTTCAAATTTCTCCCCAAAACTGGCGGGATATATTCTGCCAAGGGTTGTCATTTCACAAGACCAAATTCATTGGGGAATTAATCGATTATGAGCCTGAGTTGCCAACTCAGGAAATCACAACCCCCGACAATTCCTATGATGGGCCAAAACTAATCTCAACACTTAATTCAAATAGGTTGGCAAGAATTCTGCAAAATCAAGAAATCAATGTCATCAACAAACCAGTCATTGAGTTGTCACCTAAGCCGGAAATGTGGCCTAAGTCCTTTCTCAACGACTCAGTATCTAGGTCAAAATGGCCCTATCTGGTACTTACTTCTCCGTTTGCAGCAAAATGTGCAATTGAGGTTGCCAAAACAAATTCAGATTTGAATCGAATACAGTGGCTTGCTATCGGGGAAGGCACCGCAAGGGCTTGCTTCATGAGAGGAGTTACGGTCTCTATC
>JAKMFF010000073.1 GCA_022425585.1 Candidatus Poseidoniaceae archaeon | reverse complement strand
GTTCAGAAAAGTTTCAAGAAGAAGGGATTTGAAAAATCGGTATCATCCTTCATGGAAATGGCCGAGGCTGAAGGATTAATTCTCCGTTTGGACGAGGGATTATGGCAATTTCTTGAGTGAAGTTGATAACAGTGAAGTCGTGGCAAAACACAACGGGCGTATGGGTTAGTTTGGCCTATACTCGGGCGTTTGGGACGCTTGGACCCAAGTTCAAATCTTGGTACGCCCACCATTTTACTGATGCTCAGTCTTTGAGTGCACCCAAATTATGTGATAACCAAATTGAGTTTTCACAAATTTCGAAGGAGTTTGGTCAATATCTGTAGCCCATACAGCTGTTTCAAAATCTACCGCCATTTGTCCTTCAATGAATTCTCCCAAATCGCCTTTTTTGGCGCCACTAGGGCAATTGGAATATTTTTTTGCTAATTTTTTGAACATTCGCAGAGGATTCTTAGCGTTAGAAATTTGTTCAAGTATCTCCCTTGCTTCTGGCTTATGGCCGACAAGAATGTGCCTAACATGGGCACTTCGTGGCTTATTGCGTTTATCGTGCCTGCGCATTTTTCCTCAACTCTATTCTTGTTCTTACTGCCATTCTGTCAAAAACATGAGCAGCCGCCCAACTCATTCCCACTAGAAATACTATCCCACTTGTACTATTGGCAATCTCTCTCTCCAAATCTGTACTTATCGAAGGTATAATGGCAATCCAACCGATTGAGTATGCAACTAAAGAAAAAATACTATGTGGTACCACATTTCGATTAAACAACATTGAAAGACACCGCTTGTGGAGCATAACCAACATCATTATGCCAACAGAAAACAGGAACCGAAGCATTTTCAAATTAGACTTTTCACTGCCATATATCGATTTTACTGGCACCTCTATCACACTAAAAGAGAGTCTTGACAATTCGATTAGCCAATAGTTTGGATAGCCATATTTATCCCAAGATTTAGCCCAATTCCACTCTTTGAGAACTTTATGACTGGTTGCAGTGTAACCACATTGTGGATCACTAACGGCTATGCCCGCAGCAAGGGTAGTCAAGAATGCCAAAATTTGGCTAGCAAATCTTCTAACTTTTGGCATATTACCCACTCCATCAACGTGAATAAACCTGTTACCTTTCACATAATCACATCGTTGTTCAATAATTGGAGTAATCACCTTGACCAAATCATTTGGGTCCATTTGACCATCTCCAGCCATTACTACGCTAACAAAAGGTTTAGGACAGTTTCTCAGCATTTCGATATGTCCTGCATCAATAGCGCCACCAACACCTTTCCCTTCAAGGCGAATCACCGTCAAATTATACGATTTGTCTTGATAGGTTTTAGCTACTTTAGAAGTGTCATCTGATGAACCATCATCGATTACCACTACAGAATCAACAAAATTTGGTATCGTGTCAAGAACTGCTCCAATAAACAGTTCTTCATCTTTGGCGGGGATGACTACGCCTACATGCCATCCATTGTGCATGGTAGGGCTAAATTGTCAATAGTCATCAACATAACTTAACGGCACTAGATTAAACTAGGAAAAAATGTGTGAAACTACCAAAATCATACGCAGAGTATAAGTTCAATTAGTTTGGTATGGTGTATGTGACTGGAGAGAAGTTGCGGATAGTTTATGTCGGAAAGGACATTGAACTGAGGATAATTTCTTTGTTGGTTAGAGGTCAAGAGATTTCACAAGAAGTGGTCTTTGTTGATCTTGGTTCTAATGATTCGACTATTGAACTCGCGGAAGAATTTGGTTGCCGAGTATTAAATTATGGCGAGCAGTTAAATGCATGTGATTTAGCTAAATTTATGGCAAAATCCTCACTAGAAACTGGTTATAGTAATCTAATAATCTTAATCACTCCAGAGTGGAAATTACGGGAACTGCCAGTAATTGTAAATAGGTCACGTGAAGGATGGGACATATATTTTTCATTTGTCAAAAACGAAAAAGCAGAAAAAATTAACGAGGCTGATTTGGTGTTAGCAGCTCTAGAAATCAATCACCTTTTCCTCTCATCTCAAGGGTTGATTGGTTTAGCTAATTCTACTGAACTATCTAC
>JAKMFF010000068.1 GCA_022425585.1 Candidatus Poseidoniaceae archaeon | reverse complement strand
GGTAAAGAGAATTCAGCTCAATTAAGATGTTCTACCTTAGCATTGCCAATCAGTGGTCCAGCAGTCAGCAGTTGTATCGAAAGTGGAATTGAATTAATTTGGTCTGACTTAGGTGCCAATGGTGTAGTCAGCATGACAGATTCATCTTCATTGTTAGAAATCACTCACCGTTTCAAATTCCCCGTGGAATGGGATGATGAAGAATTTTTAGTTGTGTCAACAAATCTTGTTTCAGGCACTGGTCCAATGTTGCCGATTAGTAAATCATTTGGTCTAGGTAATTCATTGGGTGTTGAAAATGACATCTCGGTAAAAGATTGGGAAGTGGTTGGCCTGAATGGTATTGGCTCGGACATTAATTATCCGTATCTCAAGAAAGGTGAGCCAGTAACAGTCAAGGTACACCTTGGCTTTGAAGGTGATGAAGGTACATCTCCAAGGACAGGGCACGCACTGGTCAGGTTACTAGTTGATGGTAACGAATATGGCTCATCATCGATAATTAATAATGGAGTTGCATCAATTCAGTGGGTGGTTCCGTCAGTAGGGGAAGATGTTGAATTAGAAATAGATGTTCTACCCTTAAAGAATCAAGACGTAAGTTACGAAGTTGCTAGGCAAATTGAGTTTGGTTATGATTCGGTCTCACCACAACTATTGTACATGAATATTGATGAGTTTGACCACTTTGAATCCAGTCCTTCTAAATCACTAGAATTTACTATTACAGACCGGCCAGTTTTGCCTTCACAAGCAGAAATTAGTATTTGGCGTTCTTGGTCAGACGACCTTAATATGAATGGTGATATAGATGAAGGTGAATATTTCACAAAAGAACTGCAAATACCTTCCAACCTAATGACTCTAGAAGGAGTTTATCGCTATAATTTAGACACATCATCAGCGCCTGATGGAGGTTATGCTAGGGGTTGGATAACTGTTGCTGACTCAGCAGGAAATGTATTGCCAGATTCTGGCAATATGACAACCCCGTTATTCAATCTTCTAATCAGTAGTGATGGATCTCCTCAACTTGGATATTCAGAACTCGCTTGGGAATTTGGTATGTTGCCATGGCTTCATCCTGGGGAAAATATAACTTTACAGATTCCAGTATGGGATAAAAATGGTGTGACGGATATTACTAATCTAGAACTTGATTTGTCGATAAACCAACCAGATTCTTCTACAATCTCTTGGAATCGACAAACAGATATTTGCTCGTCATCTACTCTTTACATTGAAATCTTAACATGCTCTATGGTTGGGGAAACAGGTACGGGATTATTCACTAATTCCGGCGAATTTACCGTTACTTTTCAGCTTAAATGGGGATTTGACCCGGATGATAGTGTAATTAGAACGCCAAATCTTATTCTAAGCGATCTCAAAGGACAATCTACAGTTGTCCAGCTGACAGAATTAAACTGGCGTTACTCTGGAGAGATGTCGGTAGACCAAAGCAGTATAGAATATTCAATAACTGGAAATAGTGAATCAAGTAGCGGCGCATGGGTAATGGCTAGAGAAGAAATTGAGATTAGTGGACTCTTAAAATGGGTCAAAACAGGTAGAACAGTTAACCAAGAACTACAATTGATGTATAATCTCGGTTTAAACATAGCAAACGTAGAATATACCTCCGGGATGTTTAACGGGACGATAATCAGTCCAGCATCAACAGGAAATTATGCTTTGGATATTGCTTTACTCAATGCACCAAATGGAGCTTCAATAACGCCTCCTTCTTCTCCATTACTGTGGTTTATTGTTGATGATACGGCACCTTCGATTGTTAGCATTGATTCCCCCTCTCTAATCGACGTTATCAAAGAAGATTTATGGAGTGATTTAAACCTAAAATTCACCATGTCTGAGAACCTGTTTTTAGATGAGGAATCAGTATATCTCAGCTGGGAAGTACATCGCTCAGGGTTTGGATTCGCCTCATCAAGTATTGCTAACGGCACAGACCTAATCCAAATACTGGGTGGCCAGCCATTCGGCGATAGGATAAATGCCGAAATGAGTATAGACCTTGAATCAGTAATACCTTTAGAAACTAGAACAGAATCTTTGGAATTGAGGATTTGGATTAGTGGTAGTGATATGGCTGGAAATACCTTTGGTTCAGTCTCTGATGAAATCTTTTCACCATTTGCTGTATGGCAGTTAGAACAACAGTTACCCGAATATGTGCTTGCCCAGCCATCCATTGGCACAAATAATGATGTTACTGTAGGCACTCCTCTAGATCTGTCGGTAGTAATTCAAAACATTGGGCAATCAGATGGATTTGCTCAACTTAGAGTAGAGCGAGTAGAAAGCAACGGTGCTAGAACGATTATTCATACCCAAGAAGTGAAAGTCCAATCTGGTGGAAGTGGATTCTTCAACCATCGTTGGACTCCCGATAGAGATGGTTCTATGTGGATTGAATTCATTATAGTTGGAGGCCCTACTTCACAAACTGAAACATTCTATGCCAGTGATGGAGAATCAGATGGTTTCTTTGGTGGAATTGCTGAGATTAACCCGGTTTTATTGATTATAATATTCCTATTAATTGCTTCATTGATCGGTTTGATAGTTTTCGGATTAAGAACACCTAATGCCAATTATAACCAAAGATTGCCGGCGAACAAGAATTTCCAAAAGGCAGCAAGACAAATCCCAGTACCCCAACAAGAGTCACATTATGCTCAACAACAAGTGGCTACTTCTCCCGGCGATAATCCATATCAATGATTACGAAGCCTTCAAATGATTTTCGCAATTAGATAAACTGAGGGAGTAGGAGGGC
>JAKMFF010000104.1 GCA_022425585.1 Candidatus Poseidoniaceae archaeon | reverse complement strand
GAAAATAGCTGCTTTTAGATTGTCTCCGCCCAGCGTTCCTACCTTCTTCAATCCATCAACTAGTCCGCAGGTAAGGGCGATCACATTCTTGAATGCACCCCATAATTCAGCGCCAACAGGGTCGGATGCAGCGTGAAGAATAAATGTCTGAGTGGTCAATGTATCAGATAAACGCTTAGCGACAGATTCATCTTCACTAGCCACAAGTGCAGTTGTAATGACTCCTCCAGCAGCCTCAGGGGCTATTGTTGGGCCTGTAACAACAGCGAGAGGATTAGTTTTTTCTGCGGCTTTTAATTTTTCATGAATCGCTTGTGATATCAATCGCTTGCCTGGAGCTAAGCCTTTTGCTAGATCAATTAGAACATGACCAGGCCTCAAATGAGGAATTATCTCATCAACTACATCTAAAATTACGGAGGAAGGAATTGCCAGTACGACAATTTCTACGCCATCTAATGCTTCATCAATTCGCATAGTAGCTTCTAGACCTTCAATTGAGTGGTCCGGCAAATACTTTCTGTTGATTCCATCCATAACAACGGATTCATAGACTTCTTGTTCGATAGTCCATCCTTTGACTTTGTGGCCATCTAATAGCCACATTCTAGCGACCGCAGTGCCCCAGTTTCCCAAACCTAGAATTGCAATATGTGCCATCTTGACCGTATCTGCGATTTGTATTGTGCTTATGTTAGTTGCCGCTATATCAAAGCGAAATTACTGATTTTGTGAGCTTAATCTTCTGATGCGGTCAGAATAAATCTTCATCTTCTTCATCAAAATCAAATACATCGTCATTGTCTTTCTCTTCAGCCTTTTTTGGTTTAGCAGGCTTAGCCTTTGCTTTTGATTCAGATTTTTGCTCTTCTGGAGGGGATTTTTCCTCACTCTTTTCTGCTGCGGCCTTTTCTGCTGCGGCCTTCTCTTTCATTTCTGCAGTTGCTGCCTTGTTTCTTGCGCTAGCAATTTCAAGTTCTCTAGCCTTGATTTCCTCCGCAGATCTGCCAGTTTGCGCCGCTAAGGATCTTCTTCTGTCTTCTCTTGCTTTGCGTTCGAGTTGCTTGTGTCGAGCTTTCTCGATATTCTGTAACATATACATTGCATCGTGTTCCAGCAATGGTGAATCTGAGATTAGGGTGATATCAAGCCAGCCACCTTCTTCGACAATAAATTCAGCGAGTGGTTCAAAGTTAAGGTCAGATTTTTTGATTTGAGTATAGTGCATGGCATTTCCAGTTCTATGTTCCACTCCAGAGAAGTGGCAGTAAAACTCCTTAGTTCCAATCGTTTCCCTTACCAGATCGAACATTTCGCCATAGTCTTCGGAGGTTCTCATACTTCCATGGCCTCTAGAGTGTATATGGGCAATGTTCAACACCGGGACGGTCCCTTCGACGTGATTTACAACCTCTAGGACTTCTTCTAGGCTACCCCATAATTCTTGACGGCCAGATGTCTCAATGCCGATTTTTGAGGGTGTTCCGTCTTTCAACCACGGAAACACTGGGTAAATGTCTTCATCATCATGCCAAATCTCGTGAACTCTGACAACTATTCCAGCAAAGACGTTGGCTAATTGCTCATTGGCTGCTCTCCCTCTGCCCATATCTCCGTAATGTCCTGCGTGTAGAGTGATGTGTCTTGCATTGATTGTTTTGGCTGCTTGAAGAGTTGATTCAATCTTTGTCAAAGATCTTCCTCTCTCAACTCTATCGCCAAGCAATTCTGAGTAGTATGGGCCGTGGATGTTCATCTCAAACTCAGTCTTATTGGCTAACACTCCCGCCTGCCAGTATTGTTCAAAGTGTTGAGGAGCAATCATTCTAACAGTTTGAACCTCCATGGTTTCTAACCCGAGCGAAATAATATCATCCATACCTTCAACAATGGTACGACCTTTACACGATAGTGGAATTCCCGCTGGACCTAATCTAACTGGCAACATCATCCCCCCCGCAGGTTCAACCCAATGGTCACCTAATGATAAGACCTTTCCGTTATTAGGACAAAAAATCCCGGGAAAAGGCATTTTTTTGTGTTATGATGATATGCGACACTTCATCAATGAGAGGTTCAACCCATGAGCATGAGCAATTCAGTTGAAGAGGCTATAGCAGCGTTTTCTAATGGTTTACCAGTTTGTCTTTTTGATTCAGAGAAAAGGGAAGGCGAGACCGATTTAC
Organism: Candidatus Poseidoniaceae archaeon; assembly: GCA_022425585.1. The sequence goes on along the minus strand of JAKMFF010000104.1, from coordinate 324 downwards.
TATTCTCTGCTGAGCACGCTACTCCAGCAACAATGAGGCAACTACGGCAGGACTGTGGTGGATTACTATTCTTAGCAATTGGTCATGAAGTAGGCGAAAGATTTGGTCTTCCATTCTTGCAAGATTTGCACACACACAAAGAACTAGTGAAACAGTTTGATGTGTTGCAAGAATTGGTAACCAATGATTTGCGATATGACTCACGCTCTGCATTTACATTATCACTAAATCATCGAGACACTTACACAGGGATTACTGACAAAGACCGCTGTTTGACTACCAAGAGATTTGCTGAATTGACTAACGAGGTTCTCGGTCAAGAAC
>JAKMFF010000355.1 GCA_022425585.1 Candidatus Poseidoniaceae archaeon | reverse complement strand
CCCCTGGTACAAAAAGCGTCAGAACAAAAAGAAGCGAGCCAAGAAGGCGCTCGAATCGAGTCCTACAGAAAGTTAAGCGGCATATGCAAGGGGTCCGTTGTAGCTGTATACAGCCACAAGGGTACCCTCTGATTGGGTTTCACACACTCGTCATCGCTATCCAATAACTAGTCCTTTTGGGACAATTTCCCCATTATCCTGAAATTCGATGCCAATAGAACGAGCTATCTGTTTGGCCATGTCATGACCCGTTCCTTCCATGATTTTTGAAATTTCTAATTCCCAATTCCCACCTTCTGCGCTGGATCCGTGAATGTGATACTTTTGGTGGGCACTATCACTCTGTTCATTCACGGTTACATGACCAATCACTGGCCCTACATTGCTAATCGGTGAATAGCCATGAATAGATTTTTCAGTTTCAAATGAACTGGTGATGATGTAGTAATGGTAAACCAATATTTGTGCTTCGGAAATTGATTTACGGATTCTCTTCCAGACCTTATTTTGAAATGCCTTTTCAACAACAATTGAATCTTCATTGTGGTTGACTTGAAGTCGTAATGTTGAAAATTTGCGTAGGAAGTATCGGATTAATAAAAGCGGAATGACAAGCAATGAAATGCTGAACACAACCCCTATCACGGTCCCTTCCAGGAAAAAAAAATTCGAAGAGTAAGAATAGTGCAATAAACAAAAAGGGCGCTGAAAATACGCAAACAAGTAACATTCCAACTATGACCGGACCAATATCGGGTTCTTTCGAACTAATGTAGAAATCTTGTAGGAGTTTCGGCTCATTTACCATGTTGAAGGGCTCTAGTACATTAGCAATTAACATTTCAGTCGTTATGAGTCGATATCTCTAACATAGTTCCAGTAGTCCATTATCATGACAATCATAAGCAACCTCATCATTGAAATGACATACCGACTCGCAGTAGCATGGGCGAATGGCCAGAACATTGTTTCAAGGCGTACGATATCCGTGGGCTAGCCAGTGGGGACGGAACTGGAGATTTAACTCCACAGTTCGCTTACCGTTTAGGCAGAGCAATGGCAACTTACCTTGGCTGCAAAACCTTTGCAGTAGGACGTGACATTCGAGATTCAACTCCTGCTTTAGCCAGTGAATTAATGCGCGGACTTAGTGACTCAGGCGTGAGTGTCAGAGACCTTGGCATCGTATCAACCGGTTGTGTTTACCATGCTTGTTGGACACTGCCAGTGGATGGTGGCGTAATGGTTACTGCTAGTCATTTACCAATGCCAACACATAACGGCTTCAAGATGTGTCGTGGAACTTTACCGCTGGCTGGAGAAGAAATTCAAGAATTGAAACAAGTATTCCTTGCAGGAGATTTTGTTGAAGGTCAAGGAGAAGTTGTTGATAATCCTCACATAGACACCTATCTTCAAGCAATCCTTGATTCAACGGGCCCACTTTCTCGACCTGTCAAGATTGCTGTTGATTGTGGCAATGCAGTTCCTGGACCCGCCATGAGCAAGTTACTCGATATGCTGGGCTGTGAACACATTGACTTGTATTGCGACTGGGATTCTAGCGAACCAAATCATGGTGCTGACCCAACTAGACCGAAGAATATGGTTGATTTAGCCAAGGCTGTGGTCGACAATGGCTGTGAATTTGGCCTTGGTGCAGACGGGGATGGTGACCGTATTGGTGCAGTAGATGAGCACGGTGAGTTCGTCTACCCCGACCGATTGATTGCTTTACTTGCCGATGATGTTGTTGGGACTGAGCCGGGCAAAGATTTGTTGATTTATGACGTCAAATGTTCGATGAATGTTGAGAAAGCGATCATCACTGCTGGCGGCAGACCAATGATGGCTAAGACTGGTCACTCATTCATGAAACGAGTATTAGCAAAGCATCCTGATGCTTTGATGGCGGCCGAGATGAGCGGTCATATCTTCATGGCAGACCGTGGTTGGTACGGTTTTGATTGCTCACTTTACAACGCCGCACGAATCATCGAATTGTGGTCTCGAACTGATGGTCTATCATTCAGTAATGAATTGAACCGATTAGCACCTAATTTGCCAACTACTGGTGAAGTAAAGGTGCCTTGTCCTGAAGATAAGAAACTCGAAACTGTGGAAGCTATCCGACAAGCGTTCACCGATTATCAAGCATCTACCATAGATGGAGTGAGAGTGAGGTTCAACGATGTTAATGGTCAGCAAACCGGTTGGTATCTAGCAAGAAAATCTAATACTGAACCAATCCTTGTCATGCGAGTTGAAGCAAATGATGAGCATGAATTAACTCGTTTGCTTGCATTAATTGAGCAACAGGTTTCACCAATAATTGATATTACCAAACTGTTGGTTTAATCAATCGACAGAATCCCAGAAACTAGTTTTTTCTTTGCGACTTGACTTCTAAAAGATATCAAAGTTCTTCAAGTACTTCAAAGAATGGTTTGATGTCATAATCAAAGACAATTAGTTCAATGGTGTAAGTTACATCCTCGCCGTCATCTGTTCTCTCACAGGTTGCTGTTGAACTAGCTTGTGCATCAACGCTAATTTCCGCGGTATATGCACCTAAACCTGCACCATCAGAATCAATCTGTGAGATAATTTCTCCTTTCGACATCATGACTATTTCTTCATCAATCAAACTAGTATTTACCCAATATGATACAACCTCGTGTGAACCAGAATCACCATTATTGCTACCACTAGTGGTTTCATTATAATCACCATGCATTGTCATACCGGTAATTGTATCATCAGCGGCATTTCCACTGGCAAAAGCACATGATTGACCACTGGTTTCTTCGGCTTCAGTATAACTCTAATCATCCGAACTCCAATGATGTTGAGATCTTCAGCATCATCAATTGCATCGGTGTGCAAATCGTCAATCATTAGTGGGTCGCCGTTAGGGATGAACTCATCCCCCATAGCAAGTTCAATGTAAGT
>JAKMFF010000347.1 GCA_022425585.1 Candidatus Poseidoniaceae archaeon | reverse complement strand
TTGCTGATGTAACCGATGTACCTCATCCAGTTAATTCACCAGAAGAGTATGCGGTTCACGCAACTCTGTGTAAGACTGGTGTTGGCAACCCAGTACAATGCCGTTGGCGAGCAGAAGAAGTAGGTATGTGGATGGATTTCCTTGATTTGGACGAAGACGGCCAACCAGATAGCGGAACAACTGGCAACGAAAATGGCGGAAGGGTTTCTTATATCCACTACGCAGAACCATATCCAGAAATGCTAGACTTGTCCCATGTCGGTTATTCAGATGAACCAGTTCACTTGACTACCGCTGCAGTTGAAGTTCTCTCAACTTCAGTTGGTACAGGGATAATTTACCTATTAGACACAACCGATTACACGATGATTGACGGGCAATTAAAATTTGAACCGAAACTTGTCAGAGACTGGGAAATTCCATGGGCAGAAGACCATTGTTATGGCGCAGACTGCCCAATTAATCCAGATGGAGATGAGTGGCTATTATTTTCACCACACAATCTTGACAGTGCATATTTCGAAACAGATGAAAGCACCGACCAAAGTCATGGTGGTGGCTGGGACGGAAGGCTATACATCTCACACTATCATGCAGGGCTTTGGGTACTAGATATCGAAACACTGGTTTCTCCAACCAATCCTGATGATAAGTTTGCCACCTATTCTGAAGCTACTGTGGCTTGGTACTTACCCCATGGAGATGACGGAGTAATTCTAGAATCAGATTTCTATGAATTCTCGTGGGTGCCATTTTTATGGGCGGTAGAACATCATAACGGAATTACCTATGCTTCATGTATTTCCACAGGATTATATGTAATGCAATTAGATATTGACATACCATATCTGGGCACCACTGTCTGAGGGGAGATCATGCTGGAAAAAAGACTAACTTTGCTGGTTTGTTTGATGATGTTTTCATCAGGCTGTCTAGGTGGGTTTAGTGATGAGTATGAGTCAAAGTTCCACGGCGATATAGTCAGTCCTGCAAAATTAACCGATGATTTTAATTTATTAACAAGTGATAATGAGACTTACAATTTCAAAAATAACACCGATGGTAAAGTAACAGTAATTGCCTTTTTATTCACGAATTGCTATGATATTTGCCCAATAGTAACTTACAACATGCGATATATTTCTGAAAGCCTTAACCAGTCGCAACATGATTTAATCGAATTCATCACTATAACAGTCGACCCATGGCGTGATAATACCACTATTATGGAAGATTGGAAAACTAGAACTAATTCTAATTGGACGCACTTAACAGTAGCAAATACCGATGCAAACTCAGAAGAAATGAAGACCTTGAACAAGGTTTGGAATGACTTTGGAGTTGGTTTTAAAATAGAAGAAAATCAGACTGAGACCAACACTTCAGGAAGGCATCACCCCTCAGCAACGGATTACAACATAGATCATTCTACAGGAACTGTTTTGATAGATCATGAAGGTAATCAAAGAATATGGTGGGGCGACTTTGATTGGATTATTGATTTGGTTAAAGAAGACATATTGACTTTGGTTGAAGATATCGAAAAACCGTAAAAAAAGCCTATTTTACATCTTCCGGAAATGACTTTCCATTATTGGGCTAAGCATTAAGAGGGGACAACTTCGGGATTTGAATATGGCAACGGTTCGTTTGGACCAGAAACCCCGGGCACTTGTCCGTGCCATTCCAGATTCATACAAATCAGCACTAGCTAATTTCTTTGGCAGTGGCCCAAAAGATATCGCTTTGGCCCGCATGCAGCACCAACAATATCGCGAAGCATTGGAGTCATGTGGAGTTAGCGTAACAATGCTTGAAGCAGACCACAACCACCCAGATTGTTTGTTTGTCGAAGATCAAGCAGTAATTGTTGATGGTCACGTCCTACTTCCAGTTCCCGGCCACCCTTCAAGAGTTGCAGAACAACCACCAATTTCTGATTTCTTAGTCAGCAAAATGGGTGGTGCGCAGATTTGCCGTATGAGTGGTGATGCGAGAATGGATGGAGGCGACATCCTGCGCTTGGGGGATATCTTTTTCGTAGGGCGTTCAACCCGAACTAACGATTTAGGAATTGAGGAATTAAGGGATTTACTTTCTCACTTAGGACACGAACTTAGAGTAATCGACATACCAGATAAAGCACTTCACTTAACAAGCATCGCCTCAACCCCAACAGATGAAATAATTCTAGCACCAGAGGGCTATTTACCCAAAGATGCCTTTGGCGAACTACCAGAAAACTCACGCATTATTTGGATGCCCGAAGAAGAAACCTATGGGTGCAATACAATTGGTCTACCAGACAACAAGGTTTTGGTTGCTAAAGGCTATCCAACGGTTCTTCAAACATTAAAGGATTTAAACTTAGAAACAATTATTTTAGATTTTAGTGAAATAAGAGCAGCAGATGGATCCCTTACTTGCTGCTCACTATTTTTCTAACTAGTTACCTCAACCAACCAGTTTAAAATAATCCGTTTTAGCGATTGATGAGAATCACAGGTTGTGTTTTTTGAATCACAAACAGTCATATTCTTACCTCTTGGGATTATATCTAAGGTTACTTGGTGGTCGGAATAAAGCCCCATTTCAAAGATCAGATCATATAATTTATGATCCATCGATTGAAATTTATCAGAATAAAGAAATGAGCACATATCATCAACAGTGTAAAAAGAACACAACATCGAAAGGGTTTGAATCAAATTACTATCTTCCTCAATAATAATTTCTGAAAACCCTTCAGCCTTTGATTTAATCACTAAAGTGAGTTGTGGTATAGCCTCACTTACCAAGGCAAATCAACACCATCATATTGAACAAAACGGCCGGAGTCTTCTAAACTATGCTGCTCAATAAGATTCATCATACCATCAACACTAGTATCCATTTCAACAGGGGCATTTTCGCCACCCATTCTAGTTTTTACCCAACCAGGGTGTAATATTAAGAATGAAATATTATCTTCAAGTGCTTCTTTTTTCATAGCTATAGTGAACATATTTAATGCGGTTTTTGATGCACGGTAAGCATAAGATCTACCAGAATGACAATCATCAATTGAGCCCATTAAACTACTAATCATAACAACCGTAGAAAGATTTTCACCACTCATTTTATCGTACAATGAACGAACTAATCTAACCGGGCCAAGAGAGTTAATATTAATGACATCAAGAGCCCAATGATCATCTATTTCTTTGATATTACGCCACCGACCGTCAGGCACTCCAGCATTATTAATCAACAAATCAACACTGTGATCGACATTACTGGCAAAAGCCGCAATAGAATCATTATCTACCACATCTAACTGGTAAGTAAACAGGTTTTCATTTTCCAGCAAATCTAATCGATGTTTATCTTGCCTGTAACCAGCATATACGCGCCACCCATTTTCGAGTAATCGTACGACAAATTCTGAACCAATGCCGCGACTTGCCCCAGTAATTACTGCAGTTTTCATAACAAATACATCCGTTAAAGATTATTTACACGCCTTACAAATGCCTTTCCAAGTCAATTCCAAGCTATCTACATCGACATCAGAAACATTTGGAGTCATTAAAAAAATATTTTCAGGCAAATCAACATCCCATATCTTATCACACACCGTGCAAACAAAATGAGCGTGTGGAGTGACTAGAGGGTCATATCTTATTTGCCCCGAATGTTCAAACGACTTTAGAATTCCTTCATCAACCATAGCAGATAACTGGCGGTAGACCGTAGCAAGACCAATACCAGAGTTTTGCAAATCAACAAACACCTCATTTGCCGACGGATGGTCCTTTCGATCAATCACACAGTCATAGACTAGCTGCCTTTGTCGAGTAATCCGCTTATTTCTTGCCGGAGACACATCAATCAAACCTTGAAAAAATCAGGCTAAGTCAAATCGGTCAGCATTCATGACCTTAGTCCATACAGAAATGAAGTCAGACTTGAATTTCTCAGCATTATCATCTTGGGCATATACCTCGGCAATAGCTCTTAGTTGTGAATTGCTACCAAATACTAGATCTGTTCTAGATGCACAGCGTAGCACTTCTCCAGTAGCCCGGTCAATACCATCATATGAATTACTTCCAGTAGGCTTCCACTTTACACTCATATCTAGTAGGGTTGGGAAGAAATCATTAGACAAATTACTGTTGTCGTTGGAGAATAATCCTCGGTCATCAGAACTTACTCCTAAGGTTCTCAGTCCACCAACTAAAACAGTCATTTCAGGAGCAGTCAGGCCTAATAATTGGGCTTTATCCAACATCATTTCTTCAGGAGTAACTGCATAGTTAGCCTTCAAGAAATTTCTAAAACCATCTGCTAACGGCTCCATAACGGAGAAAGATGCCCCGTCAGTCTGCTCTTCAGTTGCGTCACCACGACCTGGATGGAAAGCAACCTCCATTCCACTTGCCATTTCGACTCCAACATTGCCGGCTAGAACGATAACGTCAGCTAAACTTGCACCATGGGAGTCGGAAATTCCACCAAGAGTTGATAGAACACTAGATAATTGATCTGGTTTATTTGCTTCCCAATCTTTCTGAGGCGATAGTCTAATCCTTGCACCATTGGCGCCACCACGCATATCTGATCCTCTAAACGTAGATGCACTAGCCCATGCAGTCTCAACCATTTGGGTGACACTAAGTCCGCTTCCTTTGATTGCTTCTTTTACCGCATTTACATCGTAAGATGTTGAACCTGCAGTCACCGGGTCTTGCCAGATTAAATCTTCACTAGGAACGTCGGGTCCAAGGTATCGAACTTTTGGCCCCATATCTCTGTGCAGTAGTTTGAACCATGCACGAGAAAACGCATCAGCGAATTTATCAGGGTTTTCGTAAAACATCTTTGATATTTTTCGGTATTCTGGGTCCCTAATCATTGCCATATCAGCAGTGGTCATCATAGTAGGTACCTTCTTGTTAGAATCTTCTGCATCTGGCGCCATATCTGCTTCATCAGGATTCTCTGGCGTCCATTGATGTGCTCCAGCAGGACTCTTTTCCAAGACCCAACTATCTTCATACTTGAATAACATTCCAAAGTAAGCATTATCCCATTGTGTAGGGTTAGGTGTCCATGCGCCCTCAATTCCGCTAGTAATTGTGTCACTGCCCACGCCACTTCCGTAGTCGCTAGTCCAACCAAATCCTTGCTCTTCTAACCCTGCACCCTCTGGTTCAGGTCCCTTGTGATCTTCTAGGCTTGCACCATGAGCCTTACCGAATGTGTGACCTCCAGCAGTTAATGCTACAGTTTCTTCATCATTCATAGCCATTCGAGAAAATGTTTCCCTGATATCTTGAGCGCTGAGCAAAGGATCTGGATTTGCATTTGGGCCTTGAGGATTAACGTAAATTAATCCCATTTGAACCGCAGCTAATGGGTTTTGCAAATCTTGTCGAGTATCACCATATCGATTATCACCAAGCCATTCGTCCTCAGCACCCCAATAAATGTCTTGTTCAGGGTGCCAAATATCAGCTCTGCCGCCCCCAAATCCAAACACAGGTCCGCCCATTGATTCAATAGCAATATTTCCTGTTAGAATAAGTAAGTCAGCCCAACTAATTGAGTTACCATACTTCTTTTTTATTGGCCACAAGAGTCTTCTTGCCTTGTCTAAGTTGCCGTTATCAGGCCAGCTGTTTAGTGGAGCAAAACGTTGTGCTCCAGTGCCGCCACCACCACGACCATCACCGGTTCGGTAAGTTCCGGCCGCATGCCAGGTCATTCGAATGAAAAATCCACCATAATGTCCATAATCAGCAGGCCACCAATCTTGACTATCTGTCATCAGGTCGTGCAAATCTTTCTTTAGAGCAGCATAATCTAATTTTTCAAACTCTTTTCGATAATTAAAATCTTCACCCATTGGATTAGATTTTTTGTCATGTTGATGCAAAATAGACAAATCAATCTGTTTTGGCCACCAATCTCGATTTGCCATTCCATATTCTGTATTTGTCATTGAACCGTGCATAACGGGACATTTTGTGTCTTTACCGGTCTTACCGTATCCTTCCATACAAACGCTAACAAAAAGAGACTGATAAACATAATGATTATCATTATCATTAAGAAATTACCATTCAACGGCAAAGTCATCTCCAATCGTAGAGGTTGGAGATTCAACGACGATAGTTTCAGGCTTAGAAATATCCACTTCTTTCAAACCCCCATCAACAACCAAGTCTTCTATTTCCACACCATCCTCGATGACTTTCTTAGTAGCCCTTATTGGTTTGACAATAATTTTACCAGACTGGTTTTCCGAGGTATATTTTTGCCCATAAGCAATCTCTGAAACCGCCTCTTTTGGAGCATCTTCAGTTACTTCTTTATGAGCGAAATTTTCTTCTCCAATCTTCATTTCAGCGAAGCTTTTTTCCAGCGCTGAATCTAAATCGGGTACATCGCGCGGTTTCGCCATATTGACACATACAGGTATAGCAAATGAAATCTTTGCTCATTTGTCTACAGCAATGACACAGACCTTCATGAAGTACCAAGATAGCCCGGTATCATGCGAGTCGGTATAGTCGTCAACCCAGATGCCGGTCTAGGCGGTAGGTTAGGGTTCAAGGGCAGCGACGGAAGGGCTGCTGAAGCACGGGAAGCAGGAGCTCAAGACAGAGCTGGACCTAGAATGACTCAATGTATCGTTAAATTTGATGAGTTGCTCAAATCCTCGTTAAACAGATCTAATATCAAACCAGCAATATACACTTGGTCGGGCAGAATGGGTGGAGACTGGTTATCAAACCTCGATTATCATGAAATCGGTAAAACTCCAAACCCTACAACCGCCCTAAACACTAATGATTTGGTTCACCAACTAATCGACAATGAAGTCGACGTAATATTGTATGCTGGAGGAGATGGCACAACGCGCGATGTAGTTAACGCGCTTGGTGATAAAAAAATACCATTAATAGGTGTTCCAGGGGGAGTGAAAATGCATTCTGGTTGTTTTGCCACCACTCCAAATGCGGCAGCAGAGGTTTTGTTTTCTTTTGCTATTGGGGACTTAATGTCATCAATAACAGAAGTCATGGACTTAGATGAAGAAATCTATCTCGCTGGAGAATGGAAGGTTCGAATGTATGGCGAAGCACTAACTCCTGCAAGCCCCAGATTCATGCAAGGCTCTAAGCAGCAAGTTGAGCGAGCCTCAGAAGAAGAAATAATCGAAGGTTTAGCAGCACACATCGGCGATTTAATCGAATCGGATGCAGATTTAATGGTAGTTTGGGGTAGTGGTGGAACCCTTAGAATGATTGGAGAGATACTTAATCAAGATTTAACACTGTTAGGGATAGACATACAACATAAAGATAAGGTCTACGCGGACCTAAATGAAGAGCAAATAATTGACATATTACAACAACATAAAGGTAACAAAATACTCCTTCTGTCTCCAATGGGCGGTCAAGGATTCTTAATTGGCCGAGGCAACCTACAACTTTCACCAACCGTGCTTCGGTTAATCGGCATCAGTTCAGTATTAGGTGTTGCTACTCCGGCAAAGTTAACCGGTTTGGCAAATGTAAGAATAGATACTGGAGACAGCGAACTCGACCTGGAATTCAGAGAGCGAAAGTTTGTCAAAATGTTGCAAGGTTACAGGACAACTAGAGTGATCAGAGTATCTGATGCATGATTATAATTTCATACCAGAAGCAGCCATTAACAGACCAAGGAACGGGGGGCTGGGCCTTCCCGGTCTTGATTTAAACTCAGGATGATATTGTACTCCAACATAATATGGGTGTCCAACTAATTCAAAAATTTCACACCGTTGCCCGGTTTCATCTTTACCAACAAACATCAAACCAGCATCTTCTATTTGGCCAATTAAATCCGGGTTGACTTCATATCTATGTCGATGTCTTTCATCAACAGATGCACCCTCACCGTATAATTGTTTAATCTTACAATCATCAACTTGCCATATTGTTGGCCTACTGCCCAATCGCATAGTTCCTCCTAGATGGGTTTTGGAAATTTCAGGCATGAAAATTACTGCAGGGAACTCCGGATTGTCATCAAATTCAGTAGAATTTGCCCCCGAAATCCCAAGTACGTTTCGACAAAATTCAATGGTCGCTACCTGCAACCCAAGGCATATCCCGAGATATGGGGACTTACTTTCTCGAGCGTATTGAGCTGCAAGAATCTTCCCCTCAATACCTCGGTCGCCAAACCCTCCTGGCACCAAAACTCCGTTTGAATCTCGTAATAGTGCCCAAGCATTATCGTATTCTTGAGAATTGTCTTTCTTCCAATCGGCCTCTAAATGGCTAGCTTCAATCCAATTAATGGTTAATCGGCGTTTGACTTTCATTGCGGCATGCTGCAAACTTTTGATTACCGACAAGTATGCGTCTGAGAGGTCGGTATATTTGCCTACCATTGCTATGGAGACATCTTCACTAAGTAAATCTAAATCGTGAGCCATGGTTTCCCAGTCGGATAATAGAGTTGAATTACTACAATCAATATCGAGTATCTTGCACAATCCCTGCTTCTCTAACATTAACGGGACGTGATAGATGTTGGGCACATCGTGCGTAGACATTACGGCTTCAGGCGCCACATGACAAAATGCTGCCAATTTTTCTTTGGTTTCTTCAGTCATAGGTTTTGTCGAACGACAAACCAAAATGTTAGGAGTGATTCCAAGGCCTCTTAACTCCTTAACAGAGTGCTGAGTAGGTTTGGTTTTTTGCTCACCCACGGGACCCATAACCGGAACTAGAGAAACATGAACAAACGTAACATTCTCTCGCCCTACCCGAAACTGAAACTGTCTTAATGCTTCGATGTAAGGTGCCGATTCAATATCCCCCACAGTTCCCCCCAACTCGATAATACAAGCATCAGGAGCATTCTGTTCACCATCAGCAGGTATGTGAGCGACGCGCTCAATCCAGTCCTGAATTTCATTAGTTATATGCGGGATAACTTGAACGGTTTTACCAAGATAATCACCTCGACGCTCAGCTTCAATCACTTTTGAGTAAACCTTACCAGTAGTTAGGTTGTTATCTTTACCTAAATTTATGTCAAGGAATCGCTCATAATTTCCTAAGTCGAGATCTACTTCTCCACCATCATCGAGAACGAAAACCTCACCATGTTCAAATGGCGACATCGTTCCAGCATCACTATTGAGGTAAGGGTCTATTTTTATTGAGGTAACTCTTAGGCCAGCACTTTTCATTAGTACTCCAATACTGCTAGCAGTGACCCCTTTCCCAAGCCCAGAAAGGACTCCTCCGCTGACAACAACGTACTTCATGACACACCAACGGGTTTTTTACCACCGATGACCCCTTAATCAACATATCCGAGAAATCGAAAATCATTTCACCATAATTATTGTAACTTTCATAGAGAATTATCAAAGGGTGCCTTCAACGACAGGTAAGCGAGCAAGATGGGTGATTTACCAACTACGATGATGGCGTGGAAAAAAACCAAGCCGGAAAAAGGGGGGTTTGAACTTGTTAAAACTCCATTACCAAACTATGGTGATGATGAAGTATTAGTGAAAACGCACTCTACATCAATCTGCGGGACTGATATCCACATTTGGAAGTGGGATCATTGGGCTGCAGAAAACGTTCCAACGGGCACTACAACCGGGCATGAAACCTGCGGCACAGTTGTTGCACTAGGTAAGGATGTCAGCACCCATAAAATAGGTGATAAAATCGCAGTTGAGTGCCACCTGGCATGTTGGAATTGTGATAGATGCGCCGAAGGAAATGCCCATATTTGTGAAAATGGTAAAATCTTTGGAGTACATTCAGATGGAGCCTTTGCTCCATATTTCTCAGTCCAAGCAATCAATGCTAGACATGTACCAGATAATATTCCACTTGAACTAGCATCTATTCAAGACCCACTAGGTAACGCAATTCACACATTAACAGGTGGCCCGGTTAAAGACTCAACAGTTGCTATACACGGACTTGGACCAATCGGCCTATTTGCAGTAAATGCTGCTAAAGCAATGGGCGCAAAGAAGATCATTGCCATTGATTGGGATAATGAGGCACGAATGAAATTAGCAAAGAAACTAGGCGCAGACCTAGTCCTTGGTAAAGACAACAACATTGTTGGAACAATTTTGGCCCACACCAACGGCAAGGGAGTAGACAATTCATGCGAGTTTTCAGGTGCCCCAAGCGCATTATCAAACACCATCCACTCTACAAGAATGGGCGGTTATGTCAATGTCTTGTCCGTATATGGTGGTGAAACAACCCAGGTGCCGATGAACGAGATTGTATTTAGATACCTTCACCTAAAAGGAATAAATGGGCGTAAGATGTGGTCAACATGGGATAAAATGCACGAGCAGCTTAGTGCGGGAAAAATTGACATCGAAACACTAGTTACTCATCGTATGCCGTATGAAGAGTTTAATTCAGCCATGGAATTAGCAATCAGTGGTGATTGCGGAAAAGTCATATTAGATTTCTAAGCGCCAATCCACTTGTATCTTCGAGCACCTTCTTGTACTCCAGATTCGGTAATTTCCACCAGAGCAAACTCACCTTCAGGTTCTACGACACTACCACTCTGCAAACCTTTGTGCAGATTTTCATATGTGACATGGTCAATTGCAACTCTGCCAGCTAGGCGCTCAAACAAATTCCATCTAGAAACAACTTCTCGCCATCTTGGGGAAACTTTGCCTTCAAACACTTTCGCTTTTGCCCCAGAACCATATCCACACAGACCGAACAAACGGTTGTCTAAATTATCATTTTCTTCTAAGTCAGATTCAAAAGATGACATCAAGGCTAGGAAAATAGATCCAGTATACTGATTTCCAATCAGGCTACTCGCTCGTTGACCCTTTTCTATTCGGCTGGCATGGAATTCTAGATATTGCGGGGTTTTTGAAATGGCTCTTCGGTATCCATCCATTGCTTTCTCCCAAATTTCGATGATAACTGGGTCGTCTGAATTATGGGGTTCTGGCGCCGGGCCGAGATGTTTTGCAACATCATTCCAGAACTCAGTATCTTCTCTGTCATGTCTAAAAACATCAGGAAACATTCTCTTAGCTTGGTATGCATAGGGAAGATGCATGATTATTCGGCTCCACTGTTCAGTGAAACGCTCATCACTTTCAGGGTTATATCTCCCTGCCCGTTCAGCCTTCTCTCTAAAATTATGGAAGGCTTGTCTTACCGCACTTTGATAACATCTATTGGAAAACTGACCGTCAAACACGGGCTCATCTCTGTGAACACTGACCTTTTCTTCACCATGAGCAAAAATCCCTAGTTTCCTTACAGTCGAGGCCGGAAGATGGCGAATCATTCTTTCAACAAGCCCTTTCTTGATTGACTGCCCTGTCTCCTGAGCCAATGTAATAACATTGGAGATAATCGATTTAACCGACACCTCTCTGCGAGGTTTGAAAAAATCGTGAACAGGGGTTGTAGATACTCCAATACAATCTGGAATTTCTAACAATCGAGGATTCCTTCTAATCAACAGAGCTCCACCACCAGCTCCTTGAGTATATTCTCCTGCGGATTCAAGGGCATATTTTGCATTATCAGAAAAAATCACAATTCCTAATCTTTCGTCGTCGTTATTTGATCTAGCAACCCAATCTAACGTTGTGTGCATGGCATCAACAGCCCCAATACATGCAAATGTCATATCTACAACGTCACAATTACGAAAACAATCTTCACCATATCGTTCAGAATACCGTTGGGTCAACATATCTACTATGTAGGTCGCAGTCGGCTTTGCCCCATCTAATGCAGATTCGGTCCCAAGGTACATACGGCCAATGTTACGCGGATTCAAACCATTCCTATCAATGAGTTTCATAACCGCATTAGCGCCCATTGTTGCAGTGTCTTCATGAACATCAGGAATTGACATTGCTTTGAGCCCCAGACCCTTATTCAATTTACCGTAATCTTCTCCTCTCAGATCGGCAAAATCCTTCATATCCATATACAATCTAGGAAAATGAATGGCAATATCATCGATGCCAACACAGATAGAATTATCAGAGCCCATAAGAAACCCTCCATTTTTTCGAGTATTTGAACATCTGTCCAGTTATGATAGACATCATAGGGGTTTCATCACATATCAGATTGAGGCGGCACAGGTGCTTCAATATCTTGTTTGGCCCATAAAACATCATCGATACGGAGAATCGAAATTGAGACTTCAGTAGCACCAATAAGGGCTTGTTTGATGATGCCCTTTGGTTCAAGGACCCCCATCTCCAACATATCGCTGGGCTTTCCCGTTGTCAAATTTATACCAATAGAATCAGAATTGAGATTAGTTTGCTCGGCAACAACATCAATCAATGACGAAATAGGGTCAATACCGGCATTTTCTGCTAAGACTCGGATAATAACCTCTATTGCATCAGCATATGCCTCAACTGCTAGTTGTTCTCGACCAGGCATGGTTTCTGCATATCGTCTTAGCCTGCGCGCAAGAGCGACATATGACGCACCCCCGCCACAGACTATTTTACCATCCTCAAGTAGTTGGACTGAGACTCCAAGCGAGTCATCAAAACACCGCTCAACTTCCCCAATGATGTCAACAGTACTGCCTTTGGCAATAATCGTGGCAGCTTTACCAATCGCTTCTACTACCCAGAAATCTTTTCCATCTAGTGAGATATTTTTACTTGATTTAAAATCACCCACGTCTTCGCTTCTGCTAGAATTTATCGAATTTACCAATGTTGCACCGCAAGCCCGAGCAAGCATATTCAAATCACTACGGGAAACTCTACGGAATGCTTGAATACCATTCTTAACAAGATAGTCGCGAATGTCATCATCTATCCCTTCTTTACAAGCCAAGACATTTACTCCATTACTGACTAATTTGTCAACTTGTGATTTTAACATGATTCGATCTTGCTGTCTAAATGATTCTAAAACCCCAGTGTCTGTAACATTTAATTTTAAGTCGCCCTTGACACCTCTATGCTCTAGACCACCATCAATTAGTAAGATCTTACCGTCAGTAATCTCTTTTGCCATTTGAGAAGATATGCGTTTTTTGGGCAACATCAATCCTTGAATCAAACTAGATTCTTCAACTCTACCGCCGGTTTGGGAAATCAATTTTATTTTTGTAGGGTCGATAATTTCCTGATTTTCATCAATAATCATCTTAACAGCTCGAAGCGAGATATCGGCAATAGTTTCCTGCATTGAGCTGTGACCTTTTCCAGCCAGGGACGTTTTCACCACCGTTTTTTGCATAGCATCACTAGCCTGTAAAGAGATTTCTTCAAGACTCTTGAGGACGTATTGTTCGGCTTTTCTAAAACCCCGAGCGATTGTTGAGGGGTGAATTCCCTGAAGAATTAATTGCCAGGCATTCTGTAGCATTTCCCCGGCTAAAATAACCGTACTAGTAGTCCCATCTTTGGCAACTCTATCTTGCGCAGACGAAGCGTTGATCATCATTTTAGCAACCGGATGCTCAACCTTAGCAGTTTCTAACACAGTGACCCCATCATTAGTTACCAAGGTTCGCCCATCATCATCGATCAACAATTTATCCAACCCTTTTGGACCTAAAGTTGAGCGAATCGCTTCAGCAAGGGCTAGGGCTGCTTGGATGTTTTTTTGCAGTGCGTCGCGACCCTTCGAACGTGCCGTGTCTCTTAGAATCGGAGCCTCGCTCATGGTTGGGCCACACACCTCTATGAGATAAGCGCGACTCAATCTTCGTCGACGACTTCAAAGTCAGCATCGACCACATCATCGCCACCGACATCGATATCACCGTCTTCAGAAGAACCGTCTTGTTCAGACATCTCCGCCGATGCAGCCTCATACAATTTTGCCGAAACGGCATGCATAGCCTCTTCGATTTCTTTGACCTTAGCTTGAATTGCCGCATCATCAACATCATCTATTTCTAACGGTTTTCCATCGTCATCTTGAACTAATTTTTCTAGTTCATCTAGATGTGACTTAACTGGTCCAACATCATCTTCATCAAGTTTGTCTCCAGCTTCATCGATAGTTCTCCTTGTTTGATATAGGACTTGATCTGCCATATTACGCAGTTCTACCTTGGCTTTTCTTTGCTTGTCTTCTTCAGCAAAATTCTCAGCCTCTTCAATCTTAGCCTGAATCTCATCTTCTGATAGCGAAGTTTGAGCCTCAATCTTAACGGATTGCTCTTTTCCTGTACCCATATCTTTGGCGCTAACATTGACAATCCCATTGGCATCAATATCGAAGGTAACTTCAATTTGCGGCACACCACGAGGTGCGGCTGGAATACCCATTAAAGTGAATTCACCAAGAGTCACATTGTCCTTCGCAAAATCCCTTTCTCCTTGAAGAACGTGAATTGTTACCGCTGGTTGGTTATCAGTCGCCGTAGAATATATCTCAGACCTTCTAGCAGGAATCGTGGTATTTCTTTCAATCATTGTCGTCATAACCCCACCAAGGGTTTCAATACCCAAAGTTAGCGGAGTAACATCGAGCAGTAATATGTCAGACACACCCTCATCACCAGAAATGATTCCAGCTTGCAAAGCCGCACCCATAGCAACGGCTTCATCTGGATTAATTCCCTTGTAAGGTGCTTTACCTGCTTCCTTTTCCACCGCATCTTGGACAGCGGGGACTCTTGTTGATCCGCCGACTAAAATCACCTTGTCAATATCTCCTTTCTTGACGCCAGAATCTTTCATTGCCTGCCTAGTAGGCTTCATTGTATTCTCAATCAGTTTAGCGATCAGACTTTCGAATTTAGCCCTAGTAAGGGTCATATCCAAGTGCTCAGGTTGACCATCAACCATAGTGATGAATGGAAGATTGATTTGTGTTTGCTGAGTGCCTGATAATTCAATTTTTGCCTTTTCAGCAGCCTCTTTTAGCCTAGACATTGCAGTCAAATCTTTAGACAAATCAATACCGGTATCTTTCTTGAATTCTTTCACCAACCAATCAATAACCTGGTCGTCAAAATCATCTCCGCCCAATTTATTATTACCTGCAGTGGCCTTTACCTCGATTTGTGGTTGACCGTCGACTTGGTAGATTTCTAACACCGAAACGTCGAATGTACCACCGCCTAAGTCGTACACAAGGATGGTTTGATCATCTTCTTTGTCCACACCATATGCTAGTGCAGCAGCAGTAGGTTCGTTGATAATTCTTAATACATCCAGTCCGGCGATTCTTCCAGCATCTTTTGTTGCTGTTCTTTGGGCATCGGTGAAGTAAGCAGGACATGTGATGACCGCTTGCTTAACTTCTGCACCCAGATAAGCCTCAGCATCAGCCTTCAACTTTTGAAGAATAAAGGCTGAAATTTCTTGCGGAGTATAGTCCTTATCATCTATTTTGGTGTTCCAGTCAGTACCCATATGTCGTTTTACCGACAACAGGGTTCTCTGGGCATTAGTTACCGCTTGACGCTTTGCAGTAACCCCAATTAATCGCTCACCACCATCTTTGGCAAATGCAACAACAGAGGGCGTTGTTCTGGCTCCTTCTGCATTGGCAATCACCACCGGCTCACCATTTTCAATCGTTGCTACACAGCTGTTTGTTGTTCCTAAATCTATACCTATTACTTTACTCATTTTTTACACATCCTTTTTTTAAAATATTGGAATTCCACCATCATCTTCATCATCATCTTTGTCGTTAAGATCTATACTAACATCAGCAGATGGAACTTCATCATCGCCATCTAGGGCTGAGCCTTGAGGAATCAATTTCAATGTTATATCTAATACCCCGTTATTCATCGACCAGCCAACAACATCCTCACAAGGATGTGGCAATTTAATGCGGGCCATTGGTTTAACCTGAGCCTCTTTTACGATTTCCAACATAGAACCTCCCTTAGAGAGGTTCATATCCATCTGCATATCCTTAACATCACCCTTTAGACTAAAGTCGACAATAATAGACATATTCCAACCATCTAGGTAGAAATCATCACTAGGCAATTTTAGGACTTCATCTGTGTCATCCTTAATCTTCGGAGTTTCAACTTCCACAGGTGCGGCGTCGACTTGGATATCCATGCCCAAGTTGCCAAGAATATCTTCCATAGACTGTCCAGATTGGAACATTTTTGCAAGGTTTGAGAGGTCGAAATTGAAATTCACATCACCCTTTGCCATCTTTTCGGCGTCTATACCCATTTTATCAAACTGTGATTTAAACTGACCCATTAGCGCCTTGATTTGTTGTTTACTCAAAGACATCCCCATATTTTGAAACATCTCAACCAACCGGTCTATCATTTGCTCTTCCCAGTCATCAGCGGCACTCATAAAATCACACTACTTAACCATCGGTTACATAGTGCCCAAAGAGTACACATATATCAACTTCACGAAAAAAACCGCTTAGTGTTAGACCCTTTTTCTAATACGAATAACCCCAATTATCACTAGTGCTATTACTGATAGTGTCAATATATTTGAGAAAATCATTGCTTTAGAAGATATTGCTATCCCATAGACTAACCATAATGAGAGGGATAATGCAACAATCATGAATGTCGGTA